>CALFEM010000540.1 GCA_937950105.1 uncultured Alphaproteobacteria bacterium
CCACCGAGATCTACACTCTTTCCCTACACGACGCTCTTCCGATCTGCTGGATGGGGCGCCCGGTATGGTTTGCAAAGGGCAAGCCCTTTGCCGGGGTGCGGGGCAGAGCCCCGCGCTTCCTCTTGATGGCCACGATTGCGGATCATCCTATCGCAGCGGATCGGAGGAGCGGGGGCATGAATCACCGGCAGGACACGCGCGGCGAAGCGACGAACGGGCAGCGGGCGCTGTACACGTTCCTCGGCTACGCGCTGGTGGCGCCGCTGTTCGCGGGCGTCGCGGTGCTGGCCGCGCTGATCCTCGCGCCGCCATTGAAGCTCGACGCGTTGATCCCGCAGGGGGCCGGTAATCCCGGCGAGGCGGCGATCGCCACGTTCGTGTGGGCGGCAATCCCCGCAGCATTGGCCGGCCTTGCGTTGGCGGCGGTGGTCTGGCGGGCGGGCACGTTTCCGTGGATCTCGGCCGCGGCCGCCGGCGGCATCGCCTTCATGCTCGCGGCGATCCTGTTGCCCTTGCCCGCGGGCATCCTGTTGACCCCGGCAACGGCGTTCGCCGCCTTCGTCGCCATTTTCGTACGGCTGGCGCTGGTCAGCGGTGGCATCATCGAAGCGCGATGACAATGAGCCTGCCGGGAGCGACGGCCGCAACGACGATACCGCCTCGGGAGCGGTGGCTGCAGGCACTCGGCGTGCTCGTGTTCGTGTCGCTGGTGGGGCCGGCGGTCGGCGCGGTTCTGTTCCCGACACCGCTTTCTGGCCCGTACATCTGGTGGACGCTGCTGACCCACGATCAGGGCACTCTCGGCGACCGGCTGAGCGTGCTCGGCTACGTGGTGCTTGGCAGCTATGTGCTCGGCATGGTTCCGGCGGTGGCGGCGGCGCTGGTCATGGCGTTGGCAACCTTGTTCCGCGGGCGCTTCGGCTATGCCGTTGCCGCGGGCGCGGGAGTGTTTGGTGCGCTGGCGGTGTGGCTCGCATTCGCCGTCAGCAATTCGACCGCGAATCTGCAGTCGGGCAGCGCCGCGATGCTCGCCGTGTTCGTGCCCATCTGCGTCGTTGCGGCTCTCGTCTGCCGCTGGCTGCTCAGCCTCGTGCGCATCCTGCCGCGCAAGGTTAGGGCGCGCCCATGATCCAAGCCGTCGGCCATCCCGGAACCGTCCTGTCGCCCCGCCAGCGGGCATGGCGGGTTGGCGTCGTCATCGCGCTGGTCGGTCCGCTGATCGGCGCCCTCATCATGCTGGTCGTCATAGCGGGCGCGAACGGTTGGGGTATGGCAACAGGCAGCCCCGCAACGGCACTGCTCGAACTGGCTCAGGCGGCAGCCATGTTCGCGATCTTCGGCTATCTGCTCGGCGGCCTTCCGGCGCTGCTCTCGGCGTTCTGGCTGGGGCGGCGGACGGCCCTCCGTGGCGGTTTCGGCTACGGCGAGGCGATCGCCACTGCGATCGTGGCGACGATCCTCGGCAACGTGCTGTTCGCGACGATGCTCGGCGAGTTCCGCAACCCGTTCACATCCGGCGTCTCGTTCGTGCCGGTTGGCGTCGCGTCGGCGCTGGTGGTGCGCTGGATGCTCGGCCGGCTCGGTTGGATCACGCATCCGCGCTGACCTGGTCCGCGCCGGTACAAGCGAGCGCCGCCCTCGCTCATGCAACTCAGCTTCGCCGCAGCGATGTCATGCGCGCGCTTTCGCCAGCGCCGCCGTCATGTTAACCTTAACGTCAATCCGAGGCGCGACAAGCGCCCGGGCTCATGAGCGAGACACAAGCTCGACGGGAGGAATCTACATGCGGAAGTCACTAACGCGGCTCGCGCTCGGCGCGGGCCTGCTGGTCGGCGCGGTCACCATTGCGCAGGCCGCCAGCCCCTACGGCACCTGGGTCAGGCCTTCGACCGGCACCAAGGTCAGCTTCTACGACTGCGGCGGCAAGCTGTGCGCCAAGATCGTCGGCGTCAAGGACCCGGCGAAGAAGGGAACCGTCGGCACGGTCATCATGGGCGGTGCCACGAAGACCGGCGAAGGCAAGTGGGAAGGCAGCCTGCTCAACACCGACAATGGCAACACGTATTCTGGCTACGTGACGCTGTCGGGCGGCGGATTGAAGCTGCAGGGCTGCGCGCTCGGCGGCATCGTCTGCACGGGCGAGACGTGGCAGCGCGCCAACTGAGCGGCCGAGGCGCAATTTGAAGCGGCCTGCTTCGCGTTTCGGGCGAGCGCTCGGGGTGTAGGCCGGCTTACTTGCCGGCCTTTTCCTTCTGCTTCTCCCACCACTCGGGCGTGCCCATCTTGGGTCCGTTGTCGACGGTATCGTCGCCGCCGTCGAAGAAGCCCGAGAACATGCCCTCGTCTTTCTGCGCCACGACCTTCTTCTGCTTCGGCGCGTAATCACCGGCGAGGTGGCGCGTCAGGTCGGCCTTGATCTCTTTCGACTTCTCGTCGCTGCAGTAGTCGGCCTTTTCGGCAATGCCGCGCGAAATGCCGTTGAAGCTGACGTCGTAGACCTTTTCGACCTTGCCGATGTCCGCGACCGGCACGCCCGCCGCCGTCTCCGCGGCGAGGAACTGCCCCTTGAGCTTGGCGGGATCGAAGTTATAGCCGCACTTCACGGCGCGTGCAGCGGTGGAGCCCACCTGGAATGCGCGCGAGGTCGGATCGCTCTTGGGCTCCTCGGCGACCGGTGCGGCTGCCGGCTGGGCGGCGCCCGCCACCGAGCCGGTCGACAGCGACGGCAGCGGCGAGTTCGCGCACGCGGCGACCAGCAACGGCAGCAGCGTGGCGGCGGCGAGCTTCGGCAGACCGGCTTTCATCGGCGGCTCTTTCCAGGTTGTCAGATTCCCCCCCGCACATTCGCGCGCGCTGCTTCGCCCGTCAATTGCACGTCTTTACGGCATGTGGACGGCCGCCATCCGTGATGCCGGAGCAACACGAGGGTGCATAAGCAAGTCGGGTGCGCTGCCGGCGCGGAGGTCAACGCATCAATTCGCGCATGGCGCGGTCGAGTCCGTCCAGCGTCAGCGGGTACATGCGCCCGCCCATCAGCCGCTGGATCATGCCGATCGACGGCGTCCACGACCAGTGCTGTTCGTCGGCGACCGGATTGAGCCAGACCGCATGCGGGTAGACGTCGGTGAGGCGCTTCAGCCAGGCGGCGCCGGGCTCTGGATTCATATGCTCGACCGAGCCGCCGGGGTGGCTGATCTCGTACGGGCTCATCGAGGCGTCGCCGACCACGAACACCTTGTAGTCGGCGGGATAGGTATGCAGCACGTCCATGGTCGCAGTCTTGTCGGTCCAGCGCCGTGCGTTGTCGCGCCAGACGCCTTCGTAAATGCAGTTGTGGAAGTAGAAGTATTCGAGGTGCTTGAACTCGGTGCGGGCGGCCGAGAACAACTCCTCGACGCCCTTGATGTGCCAGTCCATCG
>CALFEM010000541.1 GCA_937950105.1 uncultured Alphaproteobacteria bacterium
GAAGGGGACATGGTCAGATGACTCCAATGAACGATGTTCACAGTCTCAATCTAGAGTATCAATGAACGTCGTTCAATAGGCAGTGTTGAATTTTTTCCGGCAGTACGCGATCGCCCGCCGTTATGGTTTGCGAAGGGTTGTCGGGCTGAGCTACCGGGCAGAGCGAACCCGGCAGATGAGGGCGCAGCGCAAAGTGGAATACGACCGAGCGGACGATCGGACATGACCGGGACCGGGACCGAAATCGACATTGTGGTGAATGCGGAACGGTTGCGGGTGCGCGCCGGATCGCTCGCCGACGTGCTGGCGCAACTCGGCTATGGCGAGGCCAAGATCGCGACGGCGCTCAATGGCGATTTCGTGCCGGAGCGCATGCGCGCGGCGACGCCGGTCAGCCCCGGTGACCGGATCGAGATCGTTTCGGCGCGCCAGGGCGGCTAGCGAGGTCACGTCGCGAGAGGAGGCGGATCGGGGGAAAACCTCCCCCGAGCGGAGCGTGGGGCGGCAGCCCCGCTCGCGGCACGCGACCGCGACGCCGACCGCTGGCGCTACCGCCGCTACACGCCCCGCCATTCGCTTCCGGCCGCGATGCCGTGTATGGAGGGGACGGGCCGCGCCCCGCGGCCACTCCGCTTCGACCAAGGACCCCGGCCACCGATCCATGAACATGCTTTTCCTCGCCATGACGGGCGGTGCCATCGGCGCCGGCGCGCGTCATCTCGTCAATCTCGGCATGGGGCGGCTGCTCGGCACCTCGTTCCCGTGGGGCACGCTGACGGTCAATATCGTCGGCTCTCTGCTGATGGGCGTGCTGGTCGAACTGCTGGTGCTGCGCTACGGCGGATCGGGACCGATGCGGACGTTCCTCGGCACCGGCTTCCTCGGCGGCTTCACCACCTTCTCGGCGTTCTCGCTCGATCTTTATGCGCTCATCGAGCGCGGCGAGGCGCTGACGGCACTCACCTATGCGGCCGGCTCGGTCGTCGTCGGCCTCGCGGCGCTCTACGCAGGGATCATTCTGGTGCGCGGGGTGCTGGCATGAGCAGCGAGGCTGACGGCGACGCCAAGGGCGGTGCGGCGAGCGAGAGCAAGCGAGACGCCAAGGTCGAGACCATTCGCGTCAAGCGCACCGAGGACGGCTTGCGCGTCGACCGCTGGTTTCGCATCCACTTCCCCGAAGTCGGCTACACGTATCTGCAAAAGCTGCTGCGCTCGGGCCAGGTGCGCGTCAATTCCAAACGCGCCCAGGCCAACGACCGGCTCGCCTCGGGCTCGGAAGTGCGGGTACCGGCGATCGTGCGCCAGCCGGCCAAGCCGGCGCCGTCGCTGAAAGCCCCGCTCGGGTTGTCGAAGGCAGACCGCGATCTCGTCGAGCGCATGATCCTGTTCGAGGACGAGCACGTGCTGGTGCTGAACAAGCCGTTCGGCCTCGCGGTACAGGGCGGCTCCGGCACCAAGCGCCACCTCGACGGCATCCTCGCCGGCATGGCCGACCGCTTCGGCGATCGTCCGCGCCTCGTGCACCGGCTCGACCGCGATACCACCGGCGTCCTGCTGGTGGCCAAGCATCGCGATGCGGCTGCGAAGCTCGGCCGCACTTTCCAGACGCGCTCGGCGGCGAAGACCTATTGGGCGCTGGTCAAGGGCGTGCCGCGTCCGCCGCAAGGCAAGGTCGAGGCGGCGCTGGTGAAGGCGTCCGGTCCGGACGGCGACCGCGTGCGCAAGGCGCTGCCCGGCGAGCAGAAGGACGCCATGCATGCGACGACGCACTATTCGATGATCGACCGCGTCGGCCAGAAGGCGGCGTGGATGTCGCTGAAGCCGGTGACGGGCCGCCAGCATCAGCTGCGCGCGCACATGTCGGTGCTCGGCCACCCGATCGTCGGCGACAACAAGTACGAGGGCGACCAGAACCTGCCCGCCGAGAACATGGACAACAAGCTGCACCTGCACGCGCGCCGGCTGATCATTCCGCACCCCATCGCCGGGCACCCGAAGATCGACGTGACGGCGCCGTTGCCCGATCACATGCGCCGCACCTGGGAACTGCTCGGCCTCGACGCCGACCGCTACGACGCCGACGTGGAGTGAGCCTCGGACGGCAGGCAGTCCGACACGTCGAGGCTGAGCCCGGGGGGATCGAGGGCGATGGCGCCGTCCCTCAGAATGGCGACGGTGATGGTGCCATCGGCCGTGCGCCTGTAGTGCAGCACGTTGCGCCGCCCGAGATCGACGATCAGGTAATGCACGAGGCCGGGCACGCGGAAGTAGTCCGGGATCTTGATGCTCTTGTCGATGTTGCGCGTCGACGGCGACAGCACCTCGACGACGATCACCGGGTGCGACGCCGTCATGGAGTGCGCTGCAACAGGGGGGCCGCAATTCACCAGCACGTCCGGCTCGTAGCTGGTGGTCTGGTCGATGACGACGGCGAGGCTGTCGACGAACGCCTCGCACGACACACGGGTGCGCTCGATCGATCGTGTAAGCGCCCGCCAGATATTGGCCTTTGATCGAGCATGCTCGGCCCGCTCCGGCGACATGGCGACGATCTCGCCGCGCAGTAATTCGTAACGCCCACGCTCCTGGGCCTCGGCCCAGGGCAGGAACTCCTCGACGGTCAAATGTTGCTTTGCAGCAGCCTCGCTCATGGCCTCAGCCTAGCAGAAACCGGTCTCCGATAAAGCCCGCGGTGCCCCGTTCCCCTCTGTTCTTCTGCCATGCTATGAGCGACGTATGACCCTGATCCTGTTCGATTGCGATGGAACCCTCGTCGACAGCCAGCACGCCATCGTCGAGGCGATGAACGCGGCGTTCTCGGCGCACGGGCTGCCACACGCGCCGCGCGCCAGCGTCATCGGCGTCGTCGGGCTGTCGCTGGTGCCGGCCATCGCCCGCCTGCTGCCGCGCGTCGACCGGGACGTGATCGAGCAACTGGCGGAAAGCTACAAGCGCACGTTCGCCGAGCTGAGAAGTCGCCCGGAGCACGACGAGCCGTTGTTTCCGGGCGCCCGCGAGGTCATCTCGCATCTGGCCGGGTTGCCCGGCGTGCGCCTCGGCATCGCCACCGGCAAGTCCGTGCGCGGCGTCGAGGCGGTGATCGACCGCGAGGGCTGGCACGGGCTGTTCTCGACCATCCAGACCGCCGATACCAATCCGTCGAAGCCGCACCCTGGCATGGTGCTCTCGGCGATGTCGCACGTCGCCGCGCACCCCGAGCACACCATCATGGTTGGCGACACCACCTTCGACATCGACATGGCGCGGGCGGCCGGGGCGCATGCGGTGGGAGTTACCTGGGGCTATCACCCGCCACGCGCGCTGTCCGATTGTGGGGCCCACGCGATGATCGAAAGGTTCGACGAATTGCCGGGCGCCGTCGACCGGCTGCTCGCCGCGGTCCCGGTTCGCGAGGAGCCGATCGTATGACTGCGCGCGGCGATCTCGAGCGTGCCGGCAAGGCCGCGCACGTGCCCGGCCGCGAGCCGCTGGCCAAGCCGCTGCCGAAGAGCTTCTACAAGGAGGCGATGGTCGCCGCCGACAAGGCCGGGGGGTTCACGGTGCTGCTCGACGGCCGCGCGGCGAAGACTCCGGGCAAGCGCAAGCTGATCGCGCCGACCGAGGCGCTCGCATCTGCCATGGCCGGCGAATGGGCGGCGCAGGGTGAGCGCATCGACCCGGCGCGGATGGAACTCACCCGTCTCGTCAACACGGCGATCGACGGCGTCGCCGGCAAGGAGGCGGAGGTCGCAGACGACATCGTCGCGTTCGCCGGCAGCGATCTCGTCTGCTATCGCGCCGAGGCGCCGGAGGGGCTGATCGCCGAGCAGGCCAAGGCGTGGGACCCGCTGGTCGCGTGGGTCAGGGAGCGTTTCGATGCACGCCTGAAACTCGCGGCCGGCATCGTCCACGTCGCGCAGGACGCGAAGGCCATCGAGCGGGTGCGGGCGCACGTCCACACGTATGACGCCCTGCGCCTCGCGGCGCTGCACGTCATGACGACGCTGACCGGCTCTGCCGTCGTCGCGCTCGCCGTTGCCGAAGGTCGCATCGACGCGGCTGCGGCCTGGAAGGCGGCACACGTCGACGAGGACTGGCAGATACGCTTCTGGGGCGAGGACGCCGAGGCCAGGGCGCGGCGTGAGCAGCGCTGGCGCACCATGCAGGCGGCGAGCCGCCTGCTGGAGCTGATCCATGCTCCGGACGGCTGACGGATCGCGTCGTGCCCTGACGGTTTAAATCGCGTTTACCGATCGTTTGGGGAATCACGGTTAGCCTTGCTGCGCGTGGAAATGTCACAGCGCGGGCCGCATATGCAATTTGCCATCCGGATTCCCGAAATTGCGCAGCGCGATCGCTTCGTGAAGCGCGCGGTTGCGCAGAAGCACGTGTTCGCCGTCGCCGGTGAGGATGGGCTCGCCCGGGTGACGTCGCCGCACAATCCGCAGCGCGAGTTGACGCTGCTGTGGACCAGCCAGACCGAGGCCGAGCGCTGGGCCGACGTGCTGACCACCAACCCGCGCGTGAAGCAGATCGCCACCGCCGCACTGATCGCCGACGTGCTGCCGCGCCTCTACAGTCTCGAGCGTGGTGTCGGTATGGACTGGACCGCCGATCCGGTCGAGGCCGAGATCGACCCCATGGAGCTGGTGCAGCGACTGCGCCAGGAGGGCGTCGAGACCTTTCTGCAGCGCGCGCGCCTGCGCCGGGCGGTGTGGATGCTCGAAGATGCCAACGGTCCGGCATTGCTCGTCTCGCACAAGGCCGACAATCAGCTCGTGCTGCCCTGCTGGGCGACGCGCGGCGAGGCGGAGGCCCGCATCGAGGGGCCGTGGCGGGATATGCTCGCGGTGGAAATCCCGCTCTGGAATTTCGTGACCATGACGCTGCCGTGGCTGGTTCAGCAGGGCTGGCTGGTGGCGCCGGGTCACGCCGAAGGTGCCGGCACGATTGAAATGGCGCCGCCCGATCTCGCGCGCCGGTTCGAGCCGGAAGCCGTTCCGGCCTGATCGGCGTCGACCAAGCAAGTGCGTGCGCGCTGTTCCTTGCGAAACAAGCGATCCGCTCTCCATGCTCCATGCTCCGCCTCACCGGCGCACTCTGGCGCCGAACCGGATGGAGACTTGCCATGGGGACCGAACCCAATTTCCTCGTAACGCTGCTTTGCGCGATCGTGCTGCCACTGATCGTGATGTTCAATGTCCGCGACCGCCACGCGCCGAGTTCGCCGCTGTCCGCCTACATGTGGCGTGAACAGCCCTTGCTGTGGACGCTCGGGCTCGTGTTCCTTTCCGTGCTGGCGCTGTTCTCGATGATCGATCTGGCCGTACAGGCCGGATGGATTTCGGGTGTCTTGGGCAAGGCCGCTGTGCCGTGGCTCGGGATCCCGTTGCTCGCCCTGTCGATCGCGGTCGTAGTGTTGGCGCTGCGTGCCGTGCGGCAAGCCGTGCGCAAGGGCCGACAGGCCGGCACGAGGTGAACAGGATGAGGAGGCCGGAATGGGCGCGGACGTCCTGAACTACGTATTCGCGGGTTTCGTCGCGCTGCTGATCGGCATGATCTTCTTCAACATCCTCGGCGGTCCGCGTCGCAAGCGACGCCCCCGCGATCGCTCACAGCGCCGGCACGAGGCGCAGGACAGTAGCGGCGGCTCCGATCCGGGCCCGATCCTGCGGCCGCGTGCGCGTCAGCGCCAGGCCGATGGGGGAGGTGACGATGGCGGCTCGGACAGCGGCGGTGATGGTGGTGGAGGAGGCGATTGACGCAACCGGACGTGCCGCTCCCCTGCGTTTGCCTTTCGTTCCGTTTGCGCGCTGCAACACCCGTGCTATCTGACGCCGTTCTGAAATTCTCAACCGTGTCAGGTGGGTCTCTTCCATGAAGCATGTGATCGACGAGCTGGAGAAGCGGCGCGAGAACGCGCGCCTCGGTGGCGGCCAGGTTCGCATCGACGCGCAGCACAAGCGCGGCAAGCTGACGGCGCGCGAGCGCATCGAATTGCTCATGGACGACGGCTCGTTCGAGGAGTTCGACATGTTCGTCGAGCACCGCGCCACCGAGTTCGGCATGGAGAAGACGAAGATTCCGGGCGACGGCGTCGTCACCGGCTGGGGCACCATCAACGGCCGCGTGGTCTACGTGTTCGCCAAGGACTTCACCGTGTTCGGCGGCTCGCTCTCCGAGACGCACGCGAAGAAGATCACCAAGATCCAGGACATGGCGCTGAAGAACCGCGCGCCCATCATCGGCCTGTTCGATGCCGGCGGCGCGCGTATCCAGGAGGGCGTCGATGCGCTCGGCGGCTACGGCGAGGTGTTCACGCGCAACGTGCTCGCCTCCGGCGTCATTCCGCAGATCTCGCTCATCATGGGACCGTGCGCGGGTGGCGACGTCTACTCGCCGGCCATGACCGATTTCATCTTCATGGTGCGCGACACGAGCTACATGTTCGTCACCGGCCCCGATGTCGTGAAGACGGTGACCAACGAGACCGTGACGGCGGAAGAGCTCGGTGGCGCCAAGGTGCACACGACGAGATCGGAAGAGCACACGTCTGAACTCCAGTCACTTAGGCATCTCG
>CALFEM010000542.1 GCA_937950105.1 uncultured Alphaproteobacteria bacterium
CCGGCGCGCTGAACAGTCGATCAGAGTATGTTGTGCGAGCCGTCGCAGAATGGCTCGTCGTCGGTCGATTTGCAGCCGCACAGGTTATAGGTGCCGGTGTTCTCGACCGTGAAGCGCATCGGTTCGATGCCGGTACCCTTGTGGGCGCCGTCGCAGAACGGCTGATTTCTGGAGCGACCGCAGCGGCAGTAGAAATAGGGCTTGCCGCCGGTGAGCTCGACCTGGAACGGGCCCTTCTGGGCGATGACGGGATCGTCGGCCATGACGGCATCTCCTGTAGTCGCGACGTGATCCGCGCCAAGCGGTCCGTCTGGATCGGATAGCGCTCTAGCCAATTCGTGCAGGTCGGGCAAGGGCGCCGCGCAAGTCGATGCGGCAGGTATTCTGCTCGACGTCAGAATGCGGGGGAGCGCGCGCATGCGCCGCGGCGGGCGGACGGACGATTATGAAAAAGGGCCCGCCACGAGGAGTGCAGCGGACCCTTTCCGGAACATACGAGTGTGCGGGGCGCCGCGATCAGGAGACGGCGACCGGCACCTTCTCGACGATCTTGTTGCCGCCGTCGTCGACCCACGTCAGCTCGAGGTCGCCGGGGCCCGGCACCTTGAACTTGAACGCGATGTAGGGGTTTGCGGAGACGCCGGACGACAGGTCGACCTTCGTCACTTCCTTGCCGCCGAACGACGCGGTGAAGGTGTGGATGATGTTGCGCGGCACGAGATTGCCGTCGGAGCCCTTGCGGAAACCGGTCTCCATCACGTGCGAGATGAGCGTCTTCACTTCGATGACGTCACCGGCCTTGATCGGCGAGGGCAGCTTGATACGGGGTTTCGTAGACATGTCGATGCGTCCTCTCTACTAGCCGCCGCAGCCGCCGATGGTGACCTTCACGCCGCGCTTGCCGACGAGGAAATTGCCGTTCGACAGCTCGGCGATGGCGTAGATGTCCTGCGTCTTGGCGAGGCGCATGCGGCTCGAGGCGAAGGCCTGACCCGACATCGGCGTGAAATGATAGGTGGCGATGTTGGGGCCGGGATTGCCGCTCGAAAGCACGTGCAGCGTCTTCACGTAGTCGGCATCGGACATCGGGCTGTCGACCGTCACGGTGTAGGGAACCGTGTTGCCGTTCTCGGCGATCTCGGGCAGCTCGATGTTGATCTTGGCTTCCTCGGCTTTCTTGCCACCGAGGATCTTGTCCATGGTCTCCTGGAACGTCGCCGGCTTGTCAGCCGGCTTCTCCTGGGCGATGGCCCGGCCGGAGCCTGCCGCCATGATGGCCACGGCAGCCACTGCGCTACCACCGATCAAAAGATCGCGGCGGTCGACAGCGGCCAACTTAGAGCGTTGGGTCATTCTTACGTCTCCTTCCCCACACATCCGTTGGATGGTCTGCCACGCGGCCGTCGACCGGCGAGCAGATGTTCTGTGTGCTTGGAGGCACGACCTGACGGCATTATGACGATCCGGGTGCCCCGTCGCTCGCGGCGCTTTCGCGCTTCTTGTCGAGTTGGAATGACGCTAGCATATTCATTCTCGCGAATGCAACGCACCGATGGCATAACATCGAATGAACGGGATGTCGAAATTGCGGTCATCGCGGGGGCGCACATGACACTGATGCCGTGGCCACGAATGCCCCGTGCCCGAACGACATGGTGCCAGGCGCGTCCCTGGTTCGCTTCCCTCATTGCTGCGGTATTGTTTGTATCCGGCATCACGCGGGTGACGGCAGCCGATGCTGGCGGGCCGTCGCCGCAGCCTTCGCTCGCTCGACCCGGATTGTCCCTGTTGATGATCGAGGAGGACGGCTGCAGCTACTGCCGCCGTTGGCACGCAGAGGTCGGACCCGGATACCCGCTGAGCAGCGAGGGCAGGTCCGCGCCGCTGGTGGTGCGTGACCGGTTCGATCCGCAAATCCGCGGTTTCGGACGCATCGTCTACACACCGACCTTCATCCTGATCGAGAACGGCGAAGAACGCGGGCGCATCCTCGGCTATCCTGGCGCGGACTTCTTCTGGACCATGATCGGCGATCTGATCGAGCGGGCGCGCCGTGCCCCGGCGGCGTCGGCGGCCCGCTGATCGCAGCGCGTATGGTGTCCCGCATCTGATTGCTGCATCGCACCAATCAGAATATGCGAACTTTTCGATTTCTACCCCCTTGCGCGCGGATCGTTCTGATTCGAGAGTAGCGCCGAGCGGGGGAAAAACAAAAATGGCTCCGCGAAGGGGTTACCAGGGCACCCAATTGCTACCGGGAGGAGCAACTTGATGACAGATTTCACACGTCGCCAGATCGGCAAAATTATCGGCGGTGGCGCAGTCGCTGCGACATCCGCCGGATCTCTGGCGGGCTTCGCCATCGCGCAGGGCAAGGGCAAGGTTGTCATCATCGGTGGCGGACCGGGCGGTGCCACGGTGGCGCATCAGGTGAAGAAGGGTGCGCCGTCCCTCGACGTCACGCTGGTCGAAGTTCGCAAGCAATACACAACGTGCTTCTTCTCGAACCTCTATCTCGGCGGTTTTCGCACGTTCGACAGTCTGGTTCACACCTACGACGGCCTGAAGAAGCTCGGCGTCAAGGTGATCCACGACACCGCGACCGGTGTCGACGCAGCGAAGAAGACGGTCAAGCTCGCCGGCGGAACGTCGCTCTCCTACGACAAGCTGGTGCTCTCGCCGGGCATCGACCTCAAGTATGAAAGCATCGAGGGCTACTCGACCAAGGTTGCCGACGTGCTGCCGCACGCATGGAAGGCCGGCCCGCAGACCAAGCTGCTGAAGTCGCAGCTCGAAGCGATGAAGGACGGTGGCGTCGTGGTCATGGCCGCGCCGGACAATCCGTATCGCTGCCCGCCGGGGCCGTATGAGCGCGCGTGCATGATCGCGCACTACCTCAAGACCAAGAAGCCGAAGTCGAAGCTCATCATGCTCGACCCGAAGAAGGCGATCTCGAAGCAGCCGGTGTTCGTCGAGGCCTTCAACAAGTACTACAAGGACATCATCGACCTAAAGCTGACCAACGACATCGACAGCTACAAGGTCACCAAGGTCGACGTGAAGACGAAGGAAGTCGTCACCAAGGACGGCGCCAAGTTCAAGTTCGACGTGGCCAACATCATTCCGAACCAGATGGCGGGCAAGATCGCCATCGACGCCGGTGCCAACAACGGCGACTGGTGCCCGGTCAAGCTCGACAGCTTCCAGTCGGCGAAGCTCGCCGACGTCTACGTGCTCGGCGATGCCAGCGTGGCCAACGAGATGCCGAAGTCCGGCTTCTCGGCCAACAGCCAGGCCAAGGTCGTCGCCACCGACATTCTGGCGGCGCTTGCGGGCAAGCCGGCCTTCCCGCCGCGCTATCGCAACACCTGCTGGTCGCTGCTGGCGCCGAACGACAGCGTCAAGGTCGGTGCCAACTACGCACCGGGCGAGAAGGACGGCAAGCAGATGCTCGTCGCCAAGGACAGCTTCGTTTCCAAGCCGGAAGAAGATGCCAAGCTGCGCGGCGAAAACTTCAAGGAGAGCGAGGGCTGGTACTCCGGCATCGTCTCCGACTCGTTCGCCAAGAAGGCCTGACGCTGCAAGTCGAACGACACCGCGGTGGAGGCAGCAGCTTCCGCCGCGGTGTCGTGCGCATCGCTTTCACCGCGGCAAGCCTCGGACGATGCTTCACGACGGGTGAGGGAACTGCCGCCGTGTGCGGACGGGACTCGCGTCGTCACTAGACTTGCGGCAGAATATGATGAAGGTCAGCCGCGCGGTTCTCTGAGAGCGCCGCGTACAGAAGCCGACCCCGAGCGCCAGAAACCCGCGCCGAATGTTTTCCGGAGGAAACGCATGCCGAGAACCGCTGTTCTCGCCTTGACCGCGCTGATCGCAGGCGCCCTGTCGGCGCAGCTCGCAACACGAGCCCACGCGGATGCGGCTCCCGACCCGAAGCAGGTCGCGTACGGCGAGCATCTGTCGGGCGAATGCACCACGTGTCATCGCGTCGACGGCACCGACAACGGCATTCCGTCGATTGTCGGCTGGCCGGCGGAAGCATTCGTGGCCGTGCTGGTTTCGTATCGCGACGGTGAGCGCACCAACCCGGCCATGGTGTCGGTCGCCAAGTCGCTCGAAGAGGACCAGATGGCGGCGCTGGCGGCTTATTTCGGGTCGCTGGCGACGAAGTAGGGATCGGTCCGCCCCGCAGGCGCCGATCGGCGCTCAGCGTGAGGGGGGAGCCAGGCTGGCGCTTCCGCCAGCCACCTGTAAGCTTCCGGCGTGCGCACGTGGAGTGCGCCCGCTGCGGTCTCTCAGGACGTTTCTGTCTCAGCCCGTTGCTGTCTCAGGACGTGCACTCGCCGCCGCCGCTGCTACCGACACCGCCGACGCAATAGTGGCGGTAAAGCGTGCCGACGATTTCGCGCGCGGCTTCGTGTTTCAGCGAATAATAGGCGAAGTGTCCCCGGCGCTCGACGCTGACGAGGCCGTGCAGCCGCAAGTGCGTCAGGTGCTGCGAGGTCAGGCTCTGGCGCGTACCGATCGCATCGGAGATTTCGGTGACGGTCTTTTCCGAGTCCATCAGCAAGCAGAGAATCATCAGTCGGTGCGGGCTGCCGATCGAGCGCAGCAGCTTGGTCGCCTCGCCGGCGGCCGTCCGCATCCCGTCCATGAGTTCGTCGGTGCCCGGCTCGAAGTAGTCGAGTTCGTCGTCCGTCACTGGAATATTCGTCATCTCGCGTCGTTTCCGCGTCGGTTGTTGTTGGGGCGGCCGCTCCGCCCGAGGGGCGGCATGCGGATGGGCCCGCGAAGTTGGGCGCGTGCGGCAACCGCCGCACTCATCGTTCGGCGCACGCGCGCCGGGAATCGGCGTTGCACAAGGCTTTTCTTGCTGCAACGATAGTCAGAGAGGCCAGAAAGCACAATCGGACTCGTAGGCAACCTGTGACGGCATCGGTGTCGGCCTCGGGGGGCGCGTACCGGAAGTGGTCGGTCGTGCCGGCTTTACAAGGCCGACAGCACTCTAGAGGGAGTGGCTAGGTTGACGTTTACGTCAACCTGTATTAGATGTGGGCAACATGTCGCACCCTGCCTTAGGGTGTCAATGTGGGCGCGGGCAGCAGCGTTGCGCGACGCCACGCTCTTCCAGAGGTTGATCCTGCAAATCATGGCGACGTTCACGGTTGGATCGCTCGACGGACGTTTGAGCAACGCCCCTCGCGATCTAGACTGCGGCGCCCAGTCACACCGGAGCCGACGAATATGACCGAGTTCATTTTCTTCGCCGCGATCGCCGCCGCCGCAATGGCGCTGGCCATGCACCGGGCGCCGATGTGGCTGTGGGCCGCGGTGGGGGCTGTCGCCGTCGTCATTTTCCAGTCCGGCGCGCTCTACGGCAGCTATACGACGCCGAGCCCGCACCTGTTCGGCATGCTGGCCTGGGTGCCGGTTCTCGCGCTGGGCCTGCTGTCCGTGCCGCCGATCCGCCGCAGCGTGCTGATCGAGCCGGCCTTCCGCATGGTCAAGGGTATCCTGCCGAAGGTCTCCGACACCGAGCAGCAGGCGCTCGACGCCGGCACAGTCGGCTTCGACGCCGAGCTGTTCTCCGGCCAGCCCGACTGGGACAAGTTGCGCGGCATCCCGGCCATCACGCTGACGCCGGAAGAGCGTGCGTTCCTTGACGGTCCGACGGAACAACTCTGTCGCATGATCGACGACTGGAAGGTGCGCTTCGAGGACAAGGAGGTTCCCAAGGAGATCTGGGACTTCGTCAAGCAGCACGGTTTCCTCGGCATGCTCATTTCGAAGTCGCACGGGGGTCTCGGCTTCTCGGCGCAGGCGCAGTCGCTGATCCTCGGCAAGGTCGCGTCGCGCTCCCCCGACGTGTCCACCATCGTCATGGTGCCGAACTCGCTCGGCCCCGGTGAACTGATCGAAAAGTACGGCACCGACGAACAGAAGCACCACTATCTGCCGCGCCTCGCGCGCGGCGACGAGGTTCCCTGCTTTTCGCTGACCGGACCGACTTCGGGCTCGGATGCCGCCACCATGCGCGACATCGGCGTGGTGACGAAGGCCATGCACGACGGCCGCGAAACGCTCGGCATCTCGCTGTCGTGGGACAAGCGCTACATCACGCTCGGGCCTGACGCGACACTGGTGGGCCTCGCCTTCCGCCTGTTCGACCCGGAAAACCTGCTCGGCAAGGGCGAGGATGTCGGCATCACGCTGGCGCTCATTCCGGCGAGCCATCCGGGCGTCAACATCGGCCGGCGTCATCTGCCCTCGGGTGCGGCGTTCCCGAATGGTCCCAACTGGGGCAAGGACGTCTTCATCCCGATGGAGTGGGTGATCGGCGGCGAGAAGATGGTCGGCCAGGGTTGGCGCATGCTGATGGAGTGCCTCTCCGCCGGACGCGCCATCTCGTTGCCGTCGTCGTCCACCGCGGGTGCCAAGGCGATGCTGCGTTTCACCAGTGCCTACGCGCGCATCCGCCGCCAGTTCGGTCTGCCGATCTCGCACATGGAGGGCATCGAGGAGCCGCTCGTGCGCATGATCGAGACCGCCTACGTCAACGAGGCGGCACGTGCGGT
>CALFEM010000543.1 GCA_937950105.1 uncultured Alphaproteobacteria bacterium
AGTCCCAGAACGTGTAGAGGTCGTCGAGCGGGTAGCAGGCGCGCGTCGCGTCGGTGAAGCCGAGCGCCACGAGGGCGCGCCACGCTGCGCGGCTTTCGGGCTGGAACAGCGCGTCGCTCACCCAGGCTTCGGGTCGGCGCGCGTCCATCGGCTCGGGGATGACGTTGAAATCGCCTGCCAGCACCAATGGCATTTCGTGGGCGAGACGGGCGCGCGCGTGCGCTTCGAGCCGCTGCATCCACGCGAGCTTGTAGGAGAACTTGTCGGTGCCGATGGGATTGCCGTTCGGCAGGTAGATCGAAGCGACGGTGACGACGCCGTTGCTCCCGGCGATGTCGGCCTCGATGTAGCGCGCGTGCTCGTCCCCGTCGTTGCCGGGAAGGCCGCGGCGCACCTCGTCCGGCTTGCGCTTCGACAGGATGGCGACGCCGTTGAAGCCCTTCTGGCCGTGCGTCTCGACGTTGTAACCGAGGTCCTCGAAGGCGCCGCGCGGGAAGCCCTCGTCGACGCTCTTGATCTCCTGCAGGCAGACGACGTCCGGCTCGGCCTCCTTCAGCCAGGTCAAGGCATTATCGAGCCGCGCCTTGACGCCGTTGATGTTCCACGTCGCGATTTTCATGCGGCTCACAGCGAGAAGCTGGTGCCGCAGCCGCACGAGGCGGTGGCCTGCGGATTGTTGATGCGGAACTGCGAGCCCATCAGGTCGTCGATGAAGTCGATCTCCGAGCCCGACAGATAGTTCAGCGAGACGGGATCGATCAGCACGCGGGCGCCGGCACGCTCCAGCACCAGATCGTCGGCCGCCGCTTCCGGTACCAGATCGAACTTGTACTGGAAGCCGGAGCAGCCGCCGCCCTCGACGGAAATGCGCAGCAGCTTGTTGTCGGTCTCGTCGGCGACGATCTCGACGATGCGCCGTGCGGCGCTCTCGGTCAGCGTGACGGGAAGCGTCGTATCGGGCAGGGTTGTCATCGTCATGGCCTTGCCTTGCTCTGGCGGGCGGCGATCGATGTGCGCAATCGCGGCCGGCGTGATATGTCCTGCCCCGAACATAGGGTGCCGGCGGGGCAAGTCAAACCACGCCGGTCGGCGCCAGTCGGGTGCGAAAAGCCATGGCGATACATCTGCGTCCGGCCGACAAGGCGGCGGTGTCGAGGGACTACGGCGAAGCCCTCAAGCCGGGAGAGCGATCGCCCGCGTGCTACGCCGCCAGCTCCATCCCGAGCCGTGGCCGCCAGCACGCGGAGCCGGAATGCACGACGCGGTCGCCATTTCAGCGCGATCGCGACCGCGTGCTGCATTCGACCCCGTTCCGCCGCCTCACGCACAAGACGCAGGTGTTCCTCTATCACGAGGGCGATCATTACCGGACCCGGCTGACGCACTCCCTCGAGGTGGCGCAGATCGCGCGAACGGTGGCGCGGCAGCTCCGTCTCGACGAGGATCTCGCCGAGGTGCTGGCACTGGCCCACGATCTCGGCCACTCGCCGTTCGGGCACGCCGGGGAGCGCGCACTCGATGCGGCCATGCAGGACCACGGCGGCTTCGACCACAATGCGCAATCGCTGCGCGTCATCACCCGCCTCGAACGGAAGTATCTGCAATTCGACGGTCTCAACCTGACCTGGGAAAGCCTCGAAGGGCTGGCCAAGCACAACGGCCCGCTCAGCTCGAAGGACCACGCGGTCGCCAAGGTCGTGGCGCGGCTGTCGGCCTGGCAGGACTTGCGGCCCACAGATCACGCCTCGGCCGAAGCGCAGGTGGCGAGCCTCGCCGACGACATCGCCTACGTCTCGCACGACATCGACGACGCGCTGCGCGCCGGCCTGCTGACGTTGCCCGCGTTGGCGGATGCACCGCTGGCGGGCGGCGTCGTGCGCGGGCTGCTGCCCGCGGGAGCGGAGGTGCGCGCCGATGGCCGCCACTTCTACGAAATCACGCGGCGCATGATCACGCTGCTCATCGCCGACATGGTGCAGGCGTCGCGCCAGCGCCTCAGCGTGCTTGCCCCTGAAACCGCAGACGATATTCGCGCCGCTCCGGCCGCCGTCATCGCCTTTTCCGAAGCCACGGCGCGCGATCTCGTGTCCCTGAAGGCGTTCCTGCTGGCTCAGGTCTACCGCCACGAGCGGGTGATGAGTGTCATGCGCCGCGCCGAGCACGTGGTCCGCGATCTGTTCGGCCGCTTCATTGCCGATCCCGAAGCGCTGCCCGACAACTGGCGGCGTGCCGCGCAAGGGCTGCCGGAGCGCCGGCGGGCTCGGGTGATCGCCGACTACGTCGCCGGCATGACCGACCGCTATGCGCTCGCGGAGCACGCCCGCTTGTTTGACGCGACGCCGGATTTGCGTTAGGCGCAGCCACGCTATTTCCTGTCGGAGCGGCGCGCGACAGACCCCGCGCATTCAGCAGCCCGACCTCCCGAGGACATGTCGCATGAATGCGTTCCAGCACGTCGAGGGCCTCATCGCTCAGGCGCTCGAGGACCTGTTGGCCGAAGGCAAACTGCCCGCCGGGCTGGCGTTGCCGAAGGTCGAGGTCGAGACGCCGCGCGATCCCGAGCACGGCGATCTGGCGAGCAATATCGCCATGGTGCTGGCGAAGGCGGCGCGCATGAAGCCGCGCGACATCGCCGAATTGCTGAAGGCGAAGCTCGAAGGGACCGGCGCTATCGTCAGCGTCGATGTGGCGGGGCCCGGCTTCCTCAACCTGCGCCTCGCGCCGTCGTTCTGGCAGGGGCTGGTCGCGGCGATCCTGAAGGAAGGCGAGCGCTACGGGAAGAGCGATCTCGGCAAGGGCAATCGCGTCAACGTCGAGTACGTTTCTGCCAACCCGACCGGGCCGATGCACGTCGGCCATTGCCGCGGTGCCGTGTTCGGCGATGCGCTGGCGAACCTGCTGGCGTTCGCCGGCTACGACGTGACACGCGAGTATTACATCAATGACGCCGGCTCGCAGGTGGATACGCTCGCGCGTTCGGCGCACCTGCGCTACCGCGAGGCGCTGGGCGAGGACATCGGCAAGATCCCCGAGGGGCTCTATCCGGGCGATTACCTGAAGCCGGTCGGCGAGGCGCTGGCGAAGGAGTACGGCCGCACGCTCGTCGACAAGCCCGAGGTCGAGTGGCTGGCGCCGGTTCGCGCCAAGGCCATCGCCATGATGCTGGACATGATCCGCGACGATCTCGCCGCGCTCAACATCCGCCACGACGTGTTCTTTTCGGAAGCTTCGCTGAAGGCCGATGGCCGCGATCAGGTCAAGGCGGCGATCAATGCGCTTTCGGCCAAGGGCCTGATCTACACGGGGCAATTGCCGAAGCCGAAGGGCCACGAGGACGAGGAGTGGGAGGAGCGTGAGCAGGTGCTGTTCGCCTCGACCCAGTTCGGCGACGATGTCGATCGCGCGCTACAGAAGAGCGATGGCAGCTACACCTATTTCGCCGCCGACATCGCCTACCATTACGACAAGCTGGAGCGCGGCTTCCGTCACCTGATCAACGTCTTCGGCGCCGACCACATCGGCTACATTCCGCGCATGAAGGCGGCGGTGGCAGCGCTGTCAGGGGGCGAAGCCGATTTCGACATCAAGATCTGCCAGCTCGTGAAGCTCTACAAGAACGGCGCCGAGTACAAGATGTCGAAGCGCGCCGGCACCTTCGTGACGCTGCGCGACGTGGTCGACGAGGTCGGCCGCGACCCGGTGCGCTTCATGATGCTCTACCGCAAGAACGACGCGCCGCTCGATTTCGACTTCGCCAAGGTGACCGAGCAGTCGAAGGACAACCCGGTGTTCTACGTACAGTACGCGCATGCGCGGGCCGCCTCGATCTTCCGCAATGCCGGAGAAGCGTTTCCGGGGTTGACGGAGGACAGCGCCGAGGTGGCCGGTGCCGACCTGTCGCAGCTCGACCATCCGGGGGAGATCGACCTCGTCAAGCGGCTGGCGGCGTTTCCGCGCCTCGTCTCGGGGGCGGCCGGCGCGCACGAGCCGCATCGCATCGCGTTCTACCTCTACGACCTCGCGTCGGCGCTCCACGGGCAATGGTCACGAGGCAATGAATCGCCACATTTACGCTTTATCCGGCAAGAGGATAGAGGGGTCACAGCTGCACGACTCGCACTCGTTTCCGCGACCCGCCGGGTGATTTCCTCAGGTTTGGCGATACTCGGCGTCGAGGCCCCGGAGGCGATGCGCTAGACTCAGAGCGCAAAGACGCGATTCTGCGCGGTTGAGGCCCGAGGGGCCGGGGATTATCGACCATGTCACGGAGCAACGGACCAGGTGGACCGCCCCCGAACCGGTGGCCAGAACGGCCGCAGGCTCCGGCGCCGCAGTATCCGGACCAGGGTTATCAACAGGGCTATCAGGGCAGCTTTCCCGCCGATCCGCCGGCGCCTTTCGGCGCGCCCGCACAGCCGCCGCAACAGCACGGTTATGCGCCACAGCAGCCCCAGCATAACCAGCCGCAGCATCATCATCCGGCCTATCCGCCGCAGCAGCCGGTGCAGCCGGCCTATCACTATCCCGACCAGGGCTACGCCGCCGACAGCTACTCGCAACCGACGCTCGGAGCGCCGGCAACGCATGGCGGCGCGCCGTCCTACGCGCCGCAGTTCGAGCCGTATGTGCCGCCGACCGCACCGCCGCGTCAGCAGCCGCAACACGCCGATCCGTTCGCCCACGCTCAGCCCGCGCCCGCCTGGCCGCCGGCCCCGCAGCACGCCGACCCCTATCCGCCGTTCGAGCCGGTGACGCAGCCGACCGCGCCTTCGCATCGCCAGCGTGATCCGCGCATCGTGTCCGAGCCTGCGTTCACCGCGCCGCCGCAGCAGCAGCCGGAGTGGCCGCCGCCGCCCGATCTGCGCGGCCCGACCTACGACCAGCAGCCGCAGTGGCCACCGGCTGGCGCCGCGCACGATCCCTACGCCGGCTATCAGCCGGCACAGGCGCAGCCCCAGCAGGGCTACGCGGCCGAGACGCAGTGGCACCACGAGGCACCGCAGGGTGACCACGGCTACGCACCGCACACCCAGCCGCCGGCGGGCTACGGCTACGGCGACGCCTACGCGGCCCAGCCGGGCTACCCGCAGCAGGCAGCTTACGCGCAGCCGGGCTACGAGGAGCCGCAGACGGCGGCTGCCAACAGTTTCGGCGTTCCCGCCCCTGCGGAACAGGCCGACGACTACGACGCCGAGTACGATGACGAGGAGCGGTCCGGGCGCGGTCGCATGATGGTGATCGCTGCGGCGCTGGTCGGTGCGATCGGTATCGGCGGCGGTCTCGCCTACGGCTACAAGACGTTCTTCGGCACCGGTTCGAGCGACGGCACGCCGATCGTGCGTTCCGAAAGCCAGCCGGCCAAGGTCAAGCCGCTCGATCCGGGCGGCAAGAAATTCGCCCACACCGATTCCAAGGTTCTCGGCCGCCTGAACGACGGCTCGTCGGCGGGGACGTCGTCGTCGGCGCAGGCCGAGGACGATGGGGCACCGCGCAAGGTGACGACCATGGTCGTCGGCCGCGACGGATCGATCGTGCCGGTGGCCTCGCCGCCGCCGGGCGAGTCTGCGAGCGCGCCATCCGTTCCGGTCGCCAGTGCGCCCGCCGCACCTGCCCCGGCGTCGGGC
This sequence comes from uncultured Alphaproteobacteria bacterium, assembly GCA_937950105.1. GTDB lineage: Bacteria > Pseudomonadota > Alphaproteobacteria > Rhizobiales > Hyphomicrobiaceae > JAEUMD01. The sequence goes on from CALFEM010000543.1 coordinate 5,625, forward strand.
GTTCCGGGTCTCACCATCGTCGACGGCTTCGGCGGCCGCCCGCCCGCGGCGACCGCACCGTCGGCCGCGCCGCGCATCGCCATTCCGTCTGCGCCCGTAGCACCGCGCGCGGCTCCCCCGAGTGCGCCGGTCGCAGCGCCGGCCGTGGTCAACGTCAAGCCGATGGTGCCCGCGGCGGCGGCCAAGCCAACCGTGATCGCGCGCGCCGAGCCCGAGCCGAAGCTCAGCGACGCCGAGCCCGACGAGGTGAAGCCGGCGGCGAAGAAGGCCGTCAAGAAGCCCGTCAATGATGCCTATGGCAGCGCGACGACTGCGGCGGCAACCGCTGCCGCGCCTGCGGCTGCCAGTGCCTCGGGCGCCGGATTTGTCGCGGTGCTGGCGTCGATACCGTCGTCGACCAACAGCCGCATGGAGGCTTTGAAGCAGTTCGCCGATCTCCAGCAGCGTTATCCGTCGCAGTTGCAGAGCAAGTCGCCCGAGGTGCAGTCGGCCAATCTCGCCGGCAAGGGCAACTACGACCGCCTGATCGTCGGCCCGCCCGGCTCGCGCCAGCAGGCCAATACGCTATGCGAGCAGCTGAAATCGGCGGGTTACAGTGGCTGCTGGATCAAGTCCTACTGACGTGACGCAGCGTGCGGCGCTCATCACCGGCCTTGCAGGATCGGCGCTGACGGCCGACGAGAAAGCGTTCCTCGCCGCTGTTCGCCCCGCCGGGATCATCCTGTTCGCGCGTAATCTCCAGTCGCACGATCAGATCCGCCGCCTCGTCATGGACGCACGCTGCGCGATCGGCAGCGACGACGTGCTGGTGGCGATCGATCAGGAAGGCGGACGGGTGCGGCGGCTGCGTCCGCCGCTGGGGCGTGCGCTGCCACCGGCTGCGGCCTACGCGGCCTCATATGAAGAGGCGCCCGACGCGGCGCGGCGCGCGGCGTATCTGGCGGCCCGCCTGCTTGCCGACGACCTCGAGGAGCTCGGCATCGACATGAACTGTGCGCCGGTGCTCGATCTGCCGGTCGCGGGCGCGCACGAGATCATCGGCGATCGCGCCTATGGGCACGACGTGTCGCAGGTCGCGGCGCTCGGCCGCGCCGTGGCGGAGGGGCTGATGGACGGCGGCGTCGTGCCGGTGATCAAGCACATCCCCGGACATGGGCGCGCACTGGCCGACAGCCACCTGTCGCTGCCGGTGGTGACGACCTCGGCGCCCGAACTCGAACGCACCGACTTCGCGACCTTTCGCGCGCTTCGCAACATGCCGGCGGCAATGACCGCGCATGTCGTCTACACGGCGTTCGATGCAGATGCGCCGGGGAGTACGTCGCGCACGGTCACCGAGCGTGTCATTCGCGGGGTGATCGGCTTCGACGGGCTGTGGATGAGCGACGATCTCGGCATGAAGGCGCTGGCCGGACCAATGCGGGAGCGCGCGACGGCGGTGAT
>CALFEM010000544.1 GCA_937950105.1 uncultured Alphaproteobacteria bacterium
ACGAGATGCCTAAGTGACTGGAGTTCAGACGTGTGCTCTTCCGATCTAGCTTCGCCCACGCATTGGCGACGGCCGGGCCGATCGGCGGCACGCCCGGCTCGCCGACACCGGTCGGAGGTTCGGCCGACTTGATGATGGAGACGATCACCTCGGGCATCTCGTGAATGCGCAGGCTGCGGTAGTCGTCGAAGTTCGACTGCTGGACCACGCCCTTGTCGAGCGTGATGGCGTCGTGCAGCACGGCGCCGAGACCGAAGCCGATGCCGCCCTCCATCTGCGCCTTGACGACGTTCGGATTGACGGCGAGTCCGCAATCGACCGCGCACCAGACGCGAAGCACGCGCGGTACGCCGTCCTCGCCCTTGGACACTTCGGCGATCTGCGCGACATAGCTGTTGAACGACTTGTGCACGGCGACGCCACGCGCGCGGCCCTCGGGCACCTTGCCGCCCCAGTCCGCCATGCGCGCCACCTCCTTGAGCACCCCTTGGTGGCGCGGATGCTTGCCGAGCAGCGCCATGCGGCCTTCGACCGGGTCCTTGCCCGCCAGCGTCAGCAACTCGTCGATGAACGTCTCCGTGGAGAAGCCCGTGACGGAGTGGCCGACCGAGCGCCACCACAGCACCGGCACGCCGACGTCCATCTTGGCCGCGCCGACACGCAGGTTCGGAATGTCGTAGGGCAGGTCCTCGGCACCTTCGACCATGGTCGGGTCGATGCCGTCCTTCATCATGGAGGCGAGCGGCGTGCCCTCGACGATCGACTGTCCGGCGATGGTTTCGTCCCAGCCGACGATGTTGCCGCTGGCGTCTATGGCGCCTTTGATGCGGTGCACGTTCATAGGCCGGTAACGACCACCCTTGATGTCGTCCTCGCGCGTCCAGACCACGCGCAGTGGCCGCTTCCTGCCATAGGCCTTGGCAGCGGCGGCCGCCTCGACGGCGATATCGGCATTGGGCGTGGCGCGGCGTCCGAAGCTGCCGCCGGCGAGCAGCGTGGTGATCGACACCTGTTCGGGCTTGAGGCCGAGAACCTGTGCGATCGCCGCCTGATCGATCGACGGGAACTGACAGCCGTACCAGGCCGAGCAGGCGCCGTCGCCATACTCGATCACGCAGTTCAGCGGCTCCATCGGCGCGTGCGCGAGATACGGGAACACGTACTCCGCCTCGATGGTGCGGATGCCGTCGCCCGACGGCATCTTACCGCGCTCTGCGGACTTCTTGCCCGGTTGCTTAGCCGCCTCGCGGAACAGGGCGAGCAGCTCGCTCGACGAGCGCTTCTCGGCCTTGCTCTCGTCCCAGGTGATCTTGAGCGCGTCGCGCGCTTTCTTCGCGGACCAGAAGTCGCGAGCGTAGACAGCGACGCCCTGCGGAATGATCTTGATGTCCTCGACGCCCTTGACCTTGCGCGCGTCGGCCTCGTCGACGGCGGTCGCGACGCCGCCGAAGCGTGGCGGATGCGCAATGAGCACCGTCAGCATGTCGGGCTTCATCACATCGAGCGTGAAGATGGCTTGACCGTTGGTCTTGGCATCGGTGTCGAGCTTGGCGAGATCGGTGCCGATCAGCTTGAACTGTTCGGGCGACTTGAGCTTCGGCTCGGCCGGCGGCGTGAGCTTTGCCGCCGCATCGGCGAACGCGCCGAAGGTGCCCGACTTGTTGGAGCCGGCATGCTTGATGAGCCCGTTCTCGACGGTAATCTCGCCGGCGGGTACGCCCCAGGCTTTCGACGCCGCCTCGACCAGCATGGCGCGCGCGGCCGCACCCGCCTTGCGCATCTGCTCGTAGGAGTTGGCCATCGCGGTCGAGCCGCCGGTGCCCTGCATGCCGAACGCCAGGTTCTTGTAGAGCGCCGTGTCGGCGGGGGCGGCGGTGGCGCGCATCTGCGCCCAGTCGGCATCGAGTTCCTCGGCGACCAGCGTCGCCAGCCCCGTGTAGGGCCCCTGGCCGAACTCGATGTGCTTGATGAGCACCGTCACCGTGTTGTCCGGCGCGATGCGGATGAAGGCGTTGGGGGCGAAGCCGCCGAGCGGCGCGGCCTCGCCCGAACTGATGACCTTGGCGGCGGCGGACTGGGCCCGGGCCTGGAGCGGCAACTGCAGACCGATGACGAGACCGGCGCCGGTTGCGGCAGCGCCACGCAGCAGGGCGCGGCGATCGAGGGACGGGGAGACGATCGTCATCGCGCTTACTCCTTCAGCTTTCCGGCGGCATCCTTGATCGCCTGCCTGATCCTCACGTAGGTGGCGCAGCGGCAGATGTTGCCGGTCATGGCCGCGTCGATGTCAGCGTCGGTCGGTTTCGGATTTTCGGCGAGCAGCGCGACCGCCGACATGATCTGGCCGGACTGGCAGTAGCCGCATTGTGGAACGTCGATGGCGCGCCAGGCATCCTGCACGGCACGTGCTTCGGGGCCGTCGAGCCCCTCGATGGTGACGATCCTGGCGCCTTTGACGTCGGCGGCCGGCGTCACGCACGAGCGCACCGGCTGGCCATCGACCATGACGGTGCAGGCGCCGCATTGCGCCACGCCGCAGCCGAATTTGGTGCCCGTCAGCTTTACGTGTTCGCGGATCGCCCACAGCAGAGGCATGTCGTCCTCCACGTCGAGCGCATGGTCTTTGCCGTTGACGTTCAGTGTGAGCTGCACGTTCGGTCTCCTCTCGCGTTGGGACTGTGCCGCACGGCAGGCGGGGCACGCGCACGGTTCGCGAAGCCCGCAGGCTGATCGCGATAAAGGGGCGGTGAAGGACGTTGCTGGATCAGAGTTGGCGCGCCGGAGCCCCACATGCAAGGGGCGCGCGGCGTCAACGGTCACGGCATGAGGCGAGCGCATGAATGCGCGCGGCGCTTTGCGAGCCCGCCAACAAAGTGACGATGCAACCGCCGGCGGGCGACGCTCAATCGTAGAGCGAACGGTTCAGACGCACGCGGCTGACGCTGGTCGACCAGCCGTCGATGCTGCGCGCGGCGGCCTGCGGTGCCGGCTTCTTCGCCCGTCGGGCGGCCCGGACCTTGTCGATGACGTCGGTGCCGCTCGACAGCGAGGCGACGGCGAACTTGCGCTCGCGCGGCGGCGGTGCGATGGCCTCCACGGCCGGACCGCCAATCAGGCCCGCTCCATCGCCCTGAGCGGCGAAGGCACTGGCAATCTTTTCCGGCCCCTGCGTGCCGAAGAACGGCATCATCGCCGCCTGGGCTGCGACCGGCCCTTTCGGCGGATCGTTCTTGGCGAGCACCGGTTGCAGCGCTTCGGCCAGTTCCGGCAGCGGCTTCAACAGCGACTTCGAGCGCATGTGGACGACGCGATAACCGCGCTTCTTGAGTTCGGTCAGGATCGTCGGCAGCGCTTTGGCGGTGGCCGCCTTGATGTCGTGGAACAGCAGGATGCCGCCGCCCTTGGCCTCGACCCGCTCCAGCGTCACGCGGATCAGCTTGCCCGGGTCCGAGATGTAGCTGTCGTCGGAGACGACATCGACGCTGAACGCCGCAATACCGCGCTTCTGCAGCGCGTCGAGCATGAAGCCGTTATCGGAGAGGCCGGGGAAGCGGAAGAACGGCGACGCGCGCCCGCCCGACGCGATCGACAGCGCCGCGAAGCCGCGCTCGATCTCGTCGACGGCTTTTTCCGGCTTCAGGCGCTTCAGGTTCAGCGGATGCGTATGCGTGTGGCCGCCGAGCGTGTGGCCGCGCGCCAGCACGTCGCGCAGCGTCTGCGGATAGGCGAGCGCCATCTTGCCGACGGAGAAGAACGTCGCCCTGGTGCAGAAGCGGTCGAGCGTGTCGAGGATGGAGCGCGTGATCCACGGCATCGGGCCGTCGTCGAAGGTCAGCACGACTTCCTTGCGCTTGAGGAAGCTTTCTTCCTTCACTTCTTTGGTGATGTCGCCGTAGAGCGGGCCGCCCGCCGTGTCGATCTCGACGACGCGCGAGACCTCTAGACCGCCGTCAGCGGCCGCACAGGCCGGCGGCTGATCCAGGGCGTGAGCCGGTCCCAGCAGGGCTGCGACAGCGGCGGCGGCCAGGAAGGAGCGGCGCAAAATACGGTCCGGGCGAATGCGCATGGATCAAGACCTGCATAAAGTCGAATCGCCGGCCAGTTTCGGCCCGCTTCGTTGCAGTCTTCCTAACATGCGGCGCCGCGCAAGCGCCCGAGGCAAATCGCCGGCTGACCTGGGTCAACTGGTCGAGAGATCGTGGCGGCGGCCGGCCTGCGGCGAAGGCGGCGTACGTCCGCCCCCAGTCATCCGCCCCGACAAAAATGTATGAAAATCAGTGGCCCGACGTGTCCTGGATCAGCGGTAGTGGTTCCACATCTGCTCCTGCCACGGGAGCTCCTCGCGCTTCCAGGCCGGCCGCTCGGCGCGGCTCGCCGGCGTCGCGTTCCGTGCCGCCTGTGGCGCTGCGGCATCGGCATTGCGTGCCGGCGGAGCGGCGGCGGTACCAGCAGCCGGTTTCCAGGGCAACTGCTGCGACGGGGGGCGCGCCACCGTCACCGGTGCAGGGCCGGAGCCAGCGCCGGTCTCCACCGGCCACGTCATGGAACGGCTCGCCAGCGGATTGTTGGCGGTCTGCACCTTGCGCCGGGCGAGGTCCTTCTGCGCGATCGCATCATAAGCGGCGACGGTTGCGAGCGGCGCCTTGGGGATCATGTGCACGACCTTGAACTTGCGGCGCTTCAGTTCATCGAGCAGGTCGGCGATGCCGGCGGCGGTCGAGCGCTGGATGTCGTGGAACAGGATGATGCCCTTGCCCTTCTTCTGCAGCTGGGAGAGCACGTTCTGCTTCATCACGGCGCCGTTGCGGGTGCGGAAGTCGTAGCTGTCCACGTCGATCGAGAAGACGCCGATGTCGCGGCCTTCGAGATAGTTGATCGAGCGGCGCGGATCGCTGAGGTAGGGGAAGCGGAAGAACGGCGCGATCGGCTTGCCGAGGGCGGCCGTGATGGCTGAGACGCCAAGCTCGATCTCGCGCTCGGCGTTGGCAGCGGAGAGGCTTCCCTGATTGGCATGCGACCAGGTATGCGAGCCGACCGTGTGGCCGAGCGCATCGATCTTGCGCACCATGTCGGGCTCGGCCAGCGCCATGCGCCCGACCATGAAGAAGGTCGCCTTGGTGCAGTGCTCGGCGAGGGCTGCGAGCACCGCTTCGGTGGTCTGGCGCGACGGGCCGTCGTCGAACGTCAGTACGACTTCGCCCGGCTCGAGAAAGTCGATTTCCTTGTATTGCAGGTTGCCGAGCAGCGGTCCGCCCTTGGCGTCGATTTCCACGACGCGCTGGACGCCGAGGACCGAAGCATCGTTGCACGCCGACTTGTCCTGCGCCGCGGCCGGATGCGCGAGCGCCGATAGCGCGCTCGCGGCAAAAACCGCGAGGCGAACCCGCCGCAGAATCGCGATGCTCCCGTTCATGTCCCCGTCCGCCGTTGCCGTCCCTTCGTCCCGGGTAGCCGAGATGACCCGGGCGGGCAACCCTCAGTGCCGCTCCGGCGTCCGATCCGGTGCGGATCGCGGAGCAACGGCCACACTACGGTCAACTCGGCTGTTGCATGCCGGACCGGCCGGCGCCACAACAGCCCCGCCATCCGGTCGACTCGCGGCAACCTGTCGCCGCGGCGACCAATCAGCAGTTCACGATGCATCCCGTTCGTGTCGGGCATAAGGCGGCGGGGGGCTCGGCGAACCGCTCCGGGCTCCCATATCCTCACAACGCAAACAATTCCGATCGGCCGGCGCGCGATTGTGGCGCGGTGCTGCCGGTCCGGTCCGGCGCTGCATCGAAGCGAAGAGACGAGAGCATGGTCGAGCGCGAGGGCGAGCAGCAGGAGACGTTGGACGAGCGCTCGCCGCTGACGGCCGCGGAACTCGTCAACCCGGTGCGCGATGCGCTGGAGGCGGGCGACCGCGACCGTATCGCCGCTCTCGCCGGCGAGTTGCGCGCGCCCGATCTCGCCGACCTGATCGAACTGCTCGACGGTGACAGCCGCGTGCGCCTGATCGAGGCGCTGGGCGAGCGCTTCGATCCGGAGGTGTTCTCCGAACTCGACGAGACGGTGCGCGACCAGTTGTCGGAGGCGCTGCCGAACGAGGTGCTGGCGCGCGCGGTGCGTGAACTCGACACCGACGACGCCGCCTACCTGCTGCAAAACCTGGAAGAGGCCGACAAGCAGGAAATCCTCGCCCAGCTCGACTCCTCCGACCGTACCGCGCTCGAGCGCAACCTCGAGTATCCGGAGGAAACCGCCGGCCGCATCATGCAGTCGGACTTCGTCGCGGTGCCGCCGTTCTGGACCGTCGGTCGCGTCATCGACTACATGCGCGACACCGAGGACCTGCCCGAGACCTTCTCCGAGATCTTCGTCGTCGATCCGACCTTCCGCGTGCTCGGCGCGGTCGAGCTGTCGCGTCTTCTGCGCACCAAGCGGGACGTTCGCATCGAGACGCTGATGGACCCGGATCGGCACGTGGTGCTGGCCACCGCGGATCAGGAGACGGTCGCCCGCCAGTTCAGCCGCTACGACCTGATGTCGGCGCCGGTCGTCGACGAGAACAACCGCCTCGTCGGCGTCGTCACCGTCGACGACGTCGTCGAGGTCATCCAGGACGAGGCGGAAGAAGACATGAAAGCGCTGGCCGGCGTCGGCGACGAGACGCTCGCCGACACCGTCTACTGGACGGCGCGCTCGCGGGTGCCGTGGCTCATCGTCAACCTCGGCACCGCGATGCTGGCGTCCTGGGTGATCCAGCAGTTCGACGGAACAATCGAGCAGATGGTGGCGCTCGCCATTCTCATGCCGATCGTCGCTTCGATCGGCGGCAACGCTGGCACGCAGACCATGACCGTCACCGTGCGCGCGCTCGCCACCAGCAAGCTCGGCCGTTCGAACGCGCGCCGCATCATCACGCGCGAGTTCTTCGTCGGCATCGTCAACGGGCTGATCCTGTCGACCATCATGGCCGGCGTGGTCTTCCTGTGGTTCGGCTCCGGCCCGCTCGGCGCCGTCATCGCCGCGGCGATCGTCATAGATCGGAAGAGCACACGTCTGAACTCCAGTCACTTAGGCATCTCG
>CALFEM010000545.1 GCA_937950105.1 uncultured Alphaproteobacteria bacterium
TCTTCCGATCTGCTGATGACCGGCAAGCGCAAGTGCACCGATCTCGGCGGCCTGTTCAGCACCATGCCGCTCACGTGCGTGTCCGGGATCATCGGCGCGCTGGCGATCTCGTCATTCCCGCTCACCTCGGGGTTCGTCTCGAAGTCGATGATCGCGCAGGGCGCGGCCGATCAGCACCTCATGCTCGTCTGGCTTGCGCTCGCCGCCGCGTCGGCCGGCGTTTTCCTGCATGCCGGCATCAAGTTCCCGTGGTTCGTCTTCTTCCAGAAGGACTCCGGCCTGCGCCCGGCGGAACCGCCCGTCAACATGCGCGCCGCCATGGTTCTGCTCGCGGCGTTCTGTATCGGCATCGGCGTGGCCCCCGGTCCGCTCTACGCGCTGCTGCCGTACGCGGTCGACTACGTGCCGTATACCGCTGCCCACGTGGTGTTCCAGCTGCAGCTCCTGTTGTTCTCCGGGCTGGCGTTCTTCCTGCTGCTCGACCTGCTGAAGCGGACCCTGACCATCACGCTCGACAGCGACTGGCTGTGGCGTCGACCGGGAGCGAAGCTCCTGCGCGCATTCGATCAGGTGAGTGTTAGCGGCTGGGATGCCTTGGTCCGCGCCTCGATGGGCGGCGCCGGCTGGCTGGCCCGCACGCTGCGCTCGACGCACGGCCCGGAAGGCTTGCTCGGTGGTCCGTGGCCGACGGGCACCATGGCGCTATGGGCCACCGTGATGCTCGGCGCCTATCTCATATTGTCCTACGTATGAGGCCGCGCGACCCAGCTTGCCGATCGTCCAGCACCGAATGAGCAGCGGCTGGTGCCGTAAATCCGCCAGCGGATCATGGCGGTGCGGCGCCGGCGAGCGCGGACGCCGACCACCCCGGATGAAGACAGTGCAAGGCAAAGGCACCCGGGCGGGCGCCGTGGTGCCGCAGTCCGAGTTGCGGGCATAGGAGCGGGCGCGGAAACGCGCTATAGCAGCGCAAACCGTTGCACTCTTCACTTCCGGAAAGGATCACCGATGTTCAATCCCGAAGCCCCGCCCGAGCTTGCCGTCGACCGCTGGCTCAACACTGACGGCGCTCCGTCACTCAAGTCGCTCGCTGGCAAGGTCATCGTGCTGGGGGCGTTCCAGCTGCATTGCCCGGGTTCGTCGCGCCATCTCATTCCGCAGATGTCGCGGCTCGCGGCCCAGTTCGCTGGCGACGAAGTGGCGGTGCTCGGCTTCAACACTGTGTTCGAGGAAACCGACAAGCAGAAGCCGGCGGATGTCGAGGACTTCATCCGCGACAGCGGCATCGAGTTTCCGGTCGCCATCGATCGCGCCAATGGTGGTCCGTTGCCGGAGACGATGGAAGCCTATGGCATGCAGGGCACGCCCACGCTTCTCGTCTTCGACCGCCAGGGTCGCCTGCGTCGTCATTATCTCGGACAGGTCGACGACATGCGCATCGCCGCCGAGATCATGGCGATGGCGATGGAGTCGCGCGATGCGCCGCGTGAGCAGTCGATCGCGGTGGAGCGTCGCCTCGCCGCCGTGCTGATCGATCCCGAGGAGCACCACCACGACCACGAGGGTGGCTGCTGCGGTGGTCATGGCCACAGCCACGATCATCACCACGATCATGACCACGCGCATGGCGGCGGCTGCTGTGGCGGCCACGCCCATGGCCACGATCACGATCATGGCCACCATCACCATGCCCACGATCACGGCAAGCCGGCGGCCAAGGCCGAAGGCAGCTGCAACGGTGACGGCAGCTGCGGCTGCAAGGGCTGACGTCCGCCACGCGGCAGATCCGATCAGCGGGCCTCTGGTGCGATCCAGGGGCCCGCTTTGTTTTGCGGCCGGGTGTGGCAAACTCGGGCGGGGCAGGTTCGAGCGCGGCCGTTGACAAGCGGCGCCTCGGCCTTCTTTCGCAGCGCCGAATCGGAGACGGTGCAGCGCTGGTGTCGATGCAAGGCGGGAGCGGGGCGATGGCGGAGCGGCAAGCGAGCGGCAAGCGCGGTCGCGCGTCGAAGGCGGAGAGCGCCGTGCCGAAAGCTGCACCCGGCGCTGCCGGGGCAAAGACCGGCTTCGACAAGAAGACGATCGCGCTCGTCTACGATTTCGACGGCACGCTGTCGCCGCGGCCGATGCAGGAATACGCCTTCATTCCGAAGCTCGGCATCGACGCCAGCGAGTTCTGGCGCGAGTCGAACCGCATCGCGCAGGAGCAGCAGGCCGATACGCTCATCACCTACATGCACCTGCTCTACAAGAAGGCCAAGGAGAAGGGCATTCGAATCGACCGTGACGATCTCGTCGCGCAGGGGCGCGCGGTCGAGCTGTTTCCGGGCGTGCTCGAGTGGTTCGATGCCATCGGCGATTACGTAAAGCTGCGCTCGGAGAGTCACGGCGTCACGCTCAGGCACTATCTGATCTCGTCGGGCCTCACCGAAATCATCGAGGGCACGCCGATCTACGATCGCTTCGAGAACGTGTTCGCGTCCGAATACTGGTTCGAGGCCTACGATCTGCCGTATCCGAAACGCGTCATCACCGACACCGGCAAGACGCAATACCTGTTCCGCATCAACAAGGGCGTCGAGGACCTCGGGCAGAACATCAACCAGCACATGCCGGAGGTCGAGCGCCCGGTGCCGTTCGCCAACATGATCTATTTCGGCGACGGCGATACGGACGTGCCGTCGATGGCGGTGATGAAAAAGAACGGCGGGCATTCGATTGCGGTCTATCCGTCGGGCAAGTCGAAGCACAAGTGTGTCGACCTGTTCAAGGCAGGGCGCATCGATTTCTTCGCGCCCGCCGACTACCGGCGCGGCTCCGATCTCTTCAAGCGCACCTGTCTGCTGCTCGACCGTATCCTCGCCGACATCCGCGTGCAGGAAGAAACCTGGCGCGTCGGCAAGAGCCTCAAGTAGGCCAAACCAGGTCGATCCGGAGTGACTCTCTGGACGCGCGCGCAGCTCTTCAGGGAGGCCGATAGCAACGTGCCTGGGCCTCGGGCCAAGCCCGGGGTGACGATGTGGCGGGCGGTTGAATCCGTAAATTTCTGCGTCATCCCGGCCTTGGGCCGGGATCCAGACAGGTTGATGAATGCCCGACGCTTCCACTCGCTTGCGCCCTCGCACGATGACGGCGCGGGTCGTCCGGGCGGCCTTTGCTCTCGCGCAAAATGGCGGACGCGAGCCTGTGCCATCGGCTATAGTGACGAAACGAAAAGACGGAACGCCGGACCAGCCGGGAGCGAGACGATATGGATATCGACGACATCAAGGCCGAACTCGGCATCCTCATGACGCGCATGCAGAACGAGCCGCAGGATCGTCACGAGCTCTATCAGATGGTCATGGAGAAGCTGAACGAGATGCGCGCCTACGGCATGCCGCTGCCGGCCGACCTGGTCAAGCTCGAGGCGGCGCTCGAAGCCGAGTTCGCAGCCGATCTGCGCGGCGCCAACGA
>CALFEM010000546.1 GCA_937950105.1 uncultured Alphaproteobacteria bacterium
GCTCTTCCGATCTCATCAACGTCATCACGCCGCTGATCCTCGTGTCGGGTTTCTCGGACTCGATGCACCTCGTGTTCTCGGTGCGCCGCTCGATCCTCGCCGGCGTCGATCGCGTCGCGGCCGCGCGCGCCGCGGTGCTCGACGTTGCACCAGCCTGCCTGCTCACCGCCATGAACGCGGCGCTGGCGCTGCTGTCGTTCTCGTTCGCGCAGTCGGCACTGATCAAGACGTTCGGACAGGCGGCGTTGCTCGCCGTTGCCATCTCCTACATCGCCGTCGCCGTGGTGGTGCCGACGCTCGCAGCGATCCTGGTGCGCAGGGAACCCGCCAGCCGCACCGGCGACATCGACGAGGAAGAAGGCAGTGTCGGCGTGCTGCAGCACGCGACCGAGGCGATCGTGCGCCACGTGTCGGCGCGGCCCGAGCTGTTCTCGGCGCTCGGCGTCGCCGCCGTGGTCGCGACCGGCTTCGCCTATTCGCAGCTGGTGCCGATGTACCGGCTCGCCGATCAGGTGCCCGACAAGGAACAGGCCCTCGCGGGTACCGCCAAGCTCGACCAGAAGCTGACGGGTGCCAATCCGGTGCACGTCATGGTGCAATGGGGACCCGAGCACAACCTTTACGACGACGCGACGCTGAAGGTGATCCACGACGCGCATGACGTGCTGCAGCACCGCGCGGGTCTCGGCAACGTGTGGTCGCTCGACAGTCTGCGGCGCTGGCTGGCGGAAGCTGGGGACAGCCGCATCGAAACGGTCAAGTCCTATGTCGGGCTGCTGCCCGAGCATCTTACGCGCCGTTTCATCGATGCCGAGCAGCGCGCGGTGCTGGTGACGGCGCGTATGCCCGATGTCGACGCCAGCCTGATCCTGCCCGTGGTCGAGGAGATCGATCGTGCGCTCGAGCCGGTGCGCAAGGCAAACCCCGACTACGAGATTTCGGTGACCGGTCTGCCGGCGATCGCGGCCCGCAACTCGGCGAAACTGATCGGCGAACTCAACTGGGGTCTCGTCGGCGACATGTTCGTGATCTTCATATTCCTCGGCATCGCGCTTCGCTCGCTGCTTGCCGGGCTCGCCAGCGTGCTGCCGTCGCTGTTCCCGATCTTCGCCACCGGTACGCTGCTGTTCGTCACCGGGCAGGGGCTGCAGTTCGCCTCGATCATCGCCATCACGGTCGCCTTCGCGCTGGCGATCGATTCCACCATCCACTTCCTCAACCGCTACCATCTCGAGGAGGATCGTCTCGGCGCCGGATCAGGACCGGAGCACACGCGCCAGGCGCTGATCCGCACGGTGCATCACATCGGCCCGGCGGTGGTGCTGACGACTATCGTGCTGGCGCTGGGCCTCGGCGTCACGGTGCTTTCGGATCTGCCGTCGCTGCGCCAGTTCGGCGAGCTGACGGCGGTGTGCCTGTTCGCCTCGCTGATCGGCCAGCTGGTGATCCTGCCGGCCACCGTCGCGCTGATCCGCCGCGTCCTGCCGCGCCGCAGCGCGGGCTGAAGCCGGCGGATGGTGCAAGCCGTTCCCCGGCGTCCCGCAAGCGCGCCAAGCCGACGCGCTGCATGTTTCAGAAATCCGTACCGACGTTGATCTTCAAGGCCGCGTCGGGGGTCGCTTCGGTGAGGCCGATCAGCACGCCGACTTCCGCATGCCAGTCGCCGGCGTGGTTGCTGCCGGCATGTTTGCGGGCCTCGTGGTCATGCCCTTCGTGTGGTCCGGCACCGTGATGGTGGCCGTGGCCTTCGCTGTGCCCGCCATGCTGTAGCGACGTGCCATGCGCATGATGACGGGCGCCGTGCATGTGTCCGAGATAGATTACGGGGCCGATGCGATGCACCTGCTCGGCGGCATCGGGAGCGTCGCCGATGTTCTCGACCTCGCCGTAGCCTTCGATGCCGATGGCGAGCTTGTCGGCGATCTCATAGGTCGCGCGCCAGCCGTAAGCGAAGGCGATGCCCTCCTCGCGGTTTTCGCCGAAGGTCTTCTCGAAGAACGGGTTCAGCACGATCGATACCTTGCCGGCATCGAGCGACACGACGGGGCCGAATTCGACCGCGTGTGACGCGCCGCTTTCGAGGCCAACGCTGACCGATGTGAACCACGCGAAATCGAGGGCGCCGCGCGCTCGCGGCGTCAGGCGGAACACGTTCTCGAGCGCCAGCGTCGTTGCGGCATAGCCGTCGCCCGGTTGGCGGGCGACGCCGAGCGCCAGCTTCGTCATCCAGAAATCGGTGACGGCACCGTGCAGCGCAAACTCATGGGCGGCGCGCACGGCGGTGTGGCCATGTTCCTCGTGTTCCCCTTCGTCTTCGTCCTCGTCGTGTTCGTCCTGCTTCGGCAGCCCGGCCTGGAACGTGCTCAAGGCCTCGAAACCCCAATGCCCTTTCTCGACGACCGGCGTGAAGATGTGGAACACGTCGTGGCCGGCCTCGGCCTGCAGCGGCGCACAGAGAGCGGCAAGCGCGCACGCGCCGAGCAGTGAGGCCCGCATGGCCGGGGATGCGCGGCCGCGTCCCTCAACGTCATGGGGCTCCGGCCCGCTCTTGCCCGAGAACGCACCAATCGTGTTCAGTGCCGTCGACATCTCATACTCTCCTTGCGGACCGGTCGGGTGACAGGCCCTCCGAGCCGCGCCGTTTGATTCCCGGCGGGTCGCAACCTGCTGCCTTGCTGTCACGCCCCGGACCAGTCCCCGGATCCTCCGGTCGATATGGGTTGGATGTTATAAAGTCCGAAGCGGGACCGCAATCCGGGACAACGGCGTGGGCGGCCGGCAATGTCGGAATTGCTGCTGGCGTGCCTTCTCGGCATCGGGGGACGGTGATCGCGGTCGCAAATGCCCTGCTGCACTCGCCGCGACCGTCGCCAATGCCGGGCGGCGCGCCCTGGACTTGCCGGGCAAGGAAGCCCCGCGCGAGTGCGGCTCAGGGCCGAGCGGCTCGACCTCAGCGCCGCGGCCGCCGCAGTTGCCGCCGAGATGAGCGTCCCGGCAACGTCGGCACGCGACGTCGATCCCTTTTGAAGCGGATCGGCTGCGACGCACGGGCGATCGTCGGAGCAAGTGCAAAAAGGGCGGCCGCCCTGAGGAGACCGCCCTTGCATCACTGGCCTGTGGCCGACGTTACTTCGCGGCGCCGAGCATGGTCTTGATCTCGCCGCCCTGCTTGGCGGCGGCATCGAACTCCTTGGCGTCGCAGTGCGCCTCCATCTTCGACAGCATGGCCTCGAGCTTGTCGAGGTCGCCCTCGCCGAGCTTCTTCTTCTCGGCTTCCTGCGCAAGGTCGAAGGCCTGCTTCAGGCAGTCGTCGGGCGTCGCCGCCGCCTGCGCGAAAGCTGCGCCCGTAAGGCTCGCGCCCATAGCGGCGGCCAGAATGAGACGCTTCATCATCGGTGCGAATTCCTCTTTTGCTGCTCGCGCGTCGACGCGCGAATAGGCGGTTGTGTGACCGCTGATTGTGGCTGTTCCACGGCCTTTGCCGCGCCGTCCCGCCCGCCCCGGCCGGGCCGTCAGGTCGGGCGCAGCAGCGCCGAAATGTGCGTCACCAGTTCGCCGTAATGGTCGATGGCGACGTCGGGGCCGAGAGCACGGACCGGTGTCTCCGAATAGCCGAAGGTGACAGCGACCACGGGCACGCGGGCGGCGCGCGCGGTGGCGATGTCGACGCCGCTGTCGCCGACCATGACGGAGCGGGTGAGGCTTCCGCCGGCCCGCGCTATGGTTCCGGTGAGATGCCCCGGATCGGGCTTCGAGACCGGCAGCGTGTCGCGCCCTACGATGGCGTGGAAGCGCGAGGTCAGGCCGAGTTCGCCGAGCAGCTTGAGCGTCAGCGCCTCGCGCTTGTTGGTACAGATGGCGAGCCGCGCGCCGCCGGCTGCAAGCGCGTCGAGGGCTTCGAGGGCGCCGGGGAACGGCCGGCTCGCGAGCGCGATGTTGGCCTCGTACCAGTCGAGGAACAGCGCCAGCAGCCGGTCCACCTCGGCGTCATCGCCGCCGTGGCGCGCGTGCCGCAGCGCTTCGACGATCATCCGCCGTGCGCCGAAGCTGATCCACGGCCGCAAATCGGCGGCCGGGCAGGGGGGTAAGCCGAGGTCGGCGAGGGCATGGTTGGTGGCCCCAACCAGATCCGGCGCAGTATCGACCAGCGTGCCGTCGAGATCGAAGACAATGGTGCTGTCTCTGAGATGATCGAGGCTCACGCGCTTGTGTTCCCTGCGGTCGCGTTGGCCCGGCCGATTGCCGCCGGGTGTCGGCGGCGCGACTTGTAACGCGTTCCCCCCGTCACTACACAAGCACTTTGATGCGTGCGCCGCCGTACTCGCCCGGCGGTGCCAACTCCAGGACGACCTAACATGAGCAAGTCCGATCCCGGCGCGAGCCCGTTGCTGCGCTCGCAGGCCTATATCGACGGAGCGTGGACGGGCGAGGCGACCGCGCCCGTCATCGACAAGGCGACCGGCGAAGTCATCACGCGGGTTCCCGACATGGGCGCGCCGCATGCGCGTGCGGCGATCGAGGCGGCGCATCGCGCTCTTCCGCCCTGGTCGAAGAAGCTCGCCAGGGAACGCTCGATCATCCTGCGGCGCTGGTACGAGCTGATCGTCGCGCATGCCGACGAGCTGGCGCTGATCCTGACGCGCGAGCAGGGCAAGCCGCTCGCCGAAGCCAAGGGCGAGATTCTCTACGGCGCCGCCTTCGTCGAGTTCTATGCCGAGGAAGCCAAGCGCATCTACGGCGAGACCATCCCGAGCCCGAAAGCGGACGCGCGCATCGTCATCATCAAGCAGCCGATCGGCGTCGTCGCCGCCATCACGCCGTGGAACTTCCCCAATGCGATGATCACGCGCAAGGTTACACCAGCGCTCGCGGCCGGTTGCACGGCGGTGGTGAAGCCCGCCGAGGATACACCGCTCTCGGCGCTGGCGCTCGCCGCGCTGGCGGAGGAAGCCGGCATCCCGAAGGGCGTGTTCAACGTCGTCACCACTGCGAATCCGGCCGCGGTCGGCGAAGAGCTGACCACGAGTGCGCTGGTGCGCATGGTCACGTTCACCGGCTCGACCGAAGTCGGCAAGCTGCTCATGCGGCAGGCGGCGAGCACGGTGAAGCGGGTCGGGCTCGAACTCGGCGGCAATGCCCCGTTCATCGTCTTCGACGACGCCGATCTCGACAAGGCGGTTGCTGGGCGGTTACGTTATAAGGGATGTAAACGGCAACTTATATATTGCAAAGGTACTATTCCCTAATCTGGAGGTTAAAAATGTGCATTAATACCAGTATTCAAACAACAAGCAGTAATACACATATAGTTATGGAACACAATAATGATGTTGCTGCAATCGAAATTCCAAAAGGAAGTAAGTCGCTTCCTATTACAGGAATGATAAAATGTTTATTTAGATTAATCAACATAAAAATAAATAGGAGAACGAAATGAAAGAGCGTAAAAAATGGGTTACCGTAAATGGTATGGAAGTGCCGGCAAATCGAATAACCGAAAGCGAAAAAGCAAAAGAAAAGCATTCGGAAAGGATTCTAAAAATGGCACAAGATATTAACCGGAGACTTGCAGAATTAAAAAAATACGTACACACGGCAACACAGGAAATAGTTGAACTTGTAGCAGAAGAGAATAAGCTTGAAAAGATACAAGGAAAAGGCAATTACACCTGGTATAATTTTAGTCGTCAGATTAGGATTGAGATTCAATTAAACGAAAGAATCGTTTTTGACGATATGAAAATTAACGAAGCCAAAGCTTTGTTGGATGAGTTTCTTGAGCAAAAAATTACAACATCGGCTGCTTTTGTAAAGGATATTATTTTAGATGCGTTCTCAACTTCCAAAGGGAAACTTGACACCAG
>CALFEM010000547.1 GCA_937950105.1 uncultured Alphaproteobacteria bacterium
ACGGCGACCACCGAGATCTACACTCTTTCCCTACTCGACGCTCTTCCGATCTATTTCGACCAAGGCGTTCGAAGCGACCAACGTCGGCGTGCAGATCGGTTCGCGGGAAACGGCGCGCACGCTGGTGTCGCGCGTCGTCGAGGCCGCGGAAGAACTCGGCGTCAAATACGTCATCAGTCCCGAGTGCGGCCACGCCTACGGCGCACTACGCTGGGAGGGCCCGAACCTGATGGGCCGCAGCTACAAGTTCGAGGTCGTGCACATCCTCGAGGTGCTGGACCAGCTGCGCCGCGAGGGTCGTCTGCCGATGCGCGAAAAGGATACGCGCCGCATCACGCTGCACGACCCCTGTCAGATCGTGCGGCGCGGCGGCTTGCTGCAGGAGCCGCGCGCGCTGATCGAACACGTCAGCGCCAACTTTGCCGAGATGCCGACGCCGCGCGAGGCCAACATGTGCTGCGGTGGTGGTGGCGGTGTGTCGGCCAATCCGCGCGCGCACGAGATGATGACCAAGGCGTTCTCGTGCAAGCTCGGACAGTTCAAGGCGATCGACGGACTCGAGCTGGTCGTTTCGCCGTGTGCCAACTGCCGCACCACACTGGAGGAAGGGCTCGAAAACTACGAGGTCGAGCTGCCTGTAATCGGGCTCGGTGAATTTCTGGCCGAGCACCTCGAGGATTGATAGTCTCGTTCCTCGCAATCGCATGCGAGCAAACGGGCAATGATGTCGATCGGGATCGAAGCTCGGCGGGACACCGCCGATCGGCGGAGCGGGGCGCACCATCGCGGTGATAGAATCGCGCTCATGCTCGCCTGCGGGATGCTCGCCGTTGGTTGCTGGATGACGCTGGCGGCGGTGACCACGGCTTCGGCGCAATCAGCGCCCGCAGCGGGCGGGCATGCCGAATCTCCCACCGCGGCGGCGGCTGGTGCTGCGGGCTCGGACGCCGGCAAGGCGCGGTCGAAGCGCGACACGGCGCGGGCCGGCCGCAAGATGACGCGGGGCAACCTCGTCGGACATGGCGGCCCGGTCAAGTCCGTGCGCGTCGATCCCGCCACGAGTCGCGCACTCACGGGCAGCTTCGATTACGCGATGATGGCCTGGGATGTGAGCGGCGAGATACCGCGCCAGATCGCTCGCTTCGCCGATCACGACGGCGCCGTCAACGCGGTCGCCTTCGTGCCGGGATCGCCACGCGCGCTCGCCGCGACCGACGACGGCAGAATCGCGGTTTGGGATCTCGAACGCGGTGTGCTTCTGCATCGGTTCACGGGGCACGACGGAAAAGCTGTTGCCCTGGCCGTTTCGGCGGACGGCCGCCTCGCCGCCAGCGCCGGCTGGGATCGCACGGCGAGGCTGTGGAACCTCGCTGATCTCGCAGTCGGCAAGGTCCTCGAAGGCCACAAGGGCCCGGTCAATGCCGTCGCATTCTCGGCCGATGCGAAGACGCTCTACACAGCAGGCGCGGACGGCATGCTGCGTGCATTCGATGTCGAGAGCGGCGCGCTGTTGCGGCCGCTGCATAACCACGGCTGGGGCATCAATGTCATGGAGCGGCTGCCCGGCGGCGAGCGATTGCTGATCGGCGCTCTCAACGGTGCGGTGAAGGTCGTCGATGGCGTGACTGGCGAGGTCGTCGTCGAACTGCCGTCGATCGATCGGCCGGTCCTGTCGCTGGCCGCGGTGGAGAAGCCCGGTCTGGTGGCAGCGGGCGGCGGCGACGGCTCGATCCGCGTGTGGCGTGCCTCCGACTGGTCGCTGATCGAAGAACTGCCCAACCTGTATGGTCCGGTATGGGCTCTGGCCTTCGCGCCGGGCGCGACCCGCATGTACCACGGCGGGCTCGAGGACTACGTATCGCTGTGGCAGTTCGCGCCGCGTCAGCCGTTCGAGCCGGTCGACGCCGAGTTCCCGCGCCGCTTCCAGATTACCGGCGCCGCCGAAATGCACATCGCCGGGGTTCTGCAGTTCCGCCAGCCGCGGCGTGATGGC
>CALFEM010000548.1 GCA_937950105.1 uncultured Alphaproteobacteria bacterium
ACTATCTCTACCGCCCGGACAATGAGCGCGACTACGGCCAGGAGGCGATCGAGATCCTGCTGCAGGTGATGGAGAACAACCGCGACGATCTCGTCGTCATCCTCGCCGGCTATGCCGACCGCATGGACAAGTTCTTCACGTCGAACCCGGGCTTCCGTTCGCGCATCGCCCACCACATCACGTTCCCCGACTACGAGGACAGCGAGCTGTTATCGATCGCGACCAACATGCTCGGCGCGCAGAACTACGTGTTCGACGAGGCCGCAAACGGGGCGTTCGCCGAATATATCACCAAGCGCCGCGGGCAGCCGCACTTCGCCAACGCCCGTTCGATCCGCAATGCGCTCGATCGCGCGCGGTTGCGTCAGGCCAATCGCCTGTTCGAGACATCCACCGGACCGCTCGACGCCAAGGCATTGTCGACCATTTCCGAGGTCGACATCCGGGCGAGCCGCGTGTTCTCCGGCGGCCTCGACGATCCGATGGGACCGAGCCACGGCGGCGCCGCGCCGTCGTAGGCTCGCACGAGTGGCGCCGATCCGATACTATGAAACCGGGCGGCGCACCCGCCCCCGCGCGACAGCCGAAGGCGAGGAGACGAGCGATGAGCACGTTCAACAGAAGCATCAAGATTGCCCCGTCCATCCTGTCTGCGGATTTCGCCAACTTCGGCAAGGAGTGCGAGGCGATCGAGGCGCAGGGCTGCGACTGGGTCCACGTCGATGTCATGGATGGGCATTTCGTGCCGAACATCACGTTCGGACCACAGACTTGCGCGGCCATCCGTCCGCACGTGAAGACGGTGATGGACGTGCATCTGATGATCGCCCCGGTCGATCCATACATCGAGGCGTTCGCCAAGGCGGGCGCCGATGTCATCACAGCGCATGTCGAGGCAGGCCCGCATCTCGATCGGACGCTGCAGGCGATCCGCGCGGCGGGCGCCAAGGCCGGTGTCGCTCTCAATCCGGCGACGCCCGCGGAATCGATCGAGTACGTGCTCGATCGCATCGACCTCGTCTGCGTGATGACCGTCAACCCCGGCTTCGGTGGGCAATCGTTCATCCACGCCATGGTGCCGAAGGTGCGGCGCCTGCGCGAGATGATCGGCGACCGGCCGATCCACATCGAGATCGACGGTGGCGTGACGGCGGAAACGGCGCCGCTGGTGGCCGCGGCCGGTGCCGACGTGCTGGTGGCGGGCTCGGCCGTGTTCAAGGGCGGCTCGGTCGCGAAGCCCGACGTATACGGCGCCAACATCAAGTCGATCCGCGAGGCTGCCAACGCGGCGTTGCGCGCCAGGGCGGCCTGATCCCGGTCAACGTGCGGCAAGTTGCGCCGTGCGTCGGGGCGGCGGAAGCCGTCCCCTCGATCCGTTGTTCCATCGACTCCACCGTGGAGTTCAACGTGCAAGGGAGAGATGAGATGTACGGGAAGAAAATCATCACTGCGGTCGCCTTGACGCTGGCAATGACCGGCGCGGCTTGGGCGCAGGGGCCGGGACAGGGGCCTGTCGCGGCGTCGTGCGGCGACGAGATCGCCAAGCTGTGCGCCGGCAAGGAGCACGGCGGCGGCGCCGTGCGCGCCTGCCTGGAAGCCAACAAGGACAAGGTATCGGCCGCGTGCAAGGCGGCGCTCGACACCACCGGCCCGGGCCGGGGCATGGGCCGCGGCATGGGTGGCATGGGCGGCGGGCGCATGTAGCATGCGCGGGGCCGCCGGGAACGTCCCGGCGGCTCTCCCCTCGAGCAATGACGGGAAAGGCATCGAATGGCGGTCGAGACGCCGGTTTGTGATTTCGGGTGGCAGGCTCCTGCGTTCAGCCTGCCGGGCGTCGATGGGCGTGTGCACAGCCTAGCCGATAGCAAGGGCGAGCGCGGCACGCTCGTCATGTTCATCTGCAACCATTGTCCGTACGTGAAGGCGGTCATCGATCGCATCGTGCGCGACGCCCGCGAGTTGCAGGCCATGGGCATCGGTGTCGTGGCGATTTCGGCGAACGACGCGTCGCACTACCCCGAGGATTCCTTCGACTACATGAAGGCGTTCGCGGCTCGCCACGGCTTCACGTTCCCGTATCTCTACGACGAGGCCCAGGACGTCGCGCACGCCTACGACGCCGTGTGCACGCCGGATTTCTACGGCTTCGACGCTGGCCTCGGCTTGCAGTATCGCGGGCGGCTGGATGCCTCGCGCAAGGAGGCAGGGCCGGCCGATCTCAGACGCGATCTGTTCCTCGCGATGAAGCAGGTGGCGGAAACCGGTCGCGGACCCCGAGAGCAGATTCCTTCCATGGGCTGTTCGATCAAGTGGAAGGAGAGCGCATGAGCGTCGTCGTGGTTTTCGATCTCGACGGGACGCTCGTCGACAGTGCCGCTGCCATCCGCGATATCGCCAACATCCAGATGACGGAACTTGGCCTCGCGCCGCTCGATCTCGCCGAAGCGCGCAGCTACATCGGCAACGGCGCACCGACCTTCCTGCAGCGCGCGCTCAAGGCGCGTCACGCAGAGAACGAGGCCAAGTTCGCCGCGCGCCTGCATCGCTTCGAGGAGCTGTATGCGACCGCGCCGGGCGACGCCAACATCCCGTTTCCGGGCTGCACCGAGGCCATGCGCGCACTCAGCGCCGAAGGCCATCGGCTGGCGCTCTGCACCAACAAGCCCGCCGCGCCGACTGAGGTGGTCCTCGCAGCGCACGGCTGGCGTGACCTGCTGGCGACGGTCGTCACCGGCGATACGTTACCCGAGAAGAAGCCGCATCCTGCGCCGCTGATCGAGGCATGGCGACGTGCGGGTGGCGGCCCTGTGGTCTACGTCGGCGACAGCGAGGTCGACGCCGCGACCGCGGAGGCGGCGGGCATTCCGCTGCTGCTCTACGCCAAGGGCTATCGCAAAGTCCCGCTCGGTGATCTGGTCCACGCGGCAGCCTTCGACGATTTCGCTGATCTGAAGGCCTTGGTCGAGTTCCACGCCCGCGAAGTCGCTGCCGCGACCAGCTGAAAGCCGCAGCACCTGGCGATCGATCCGTTTGCGCTGTCCATGACTGCCGAGGGCGCATTATCCTGCGCGCGAGCAGCCAGCGCGAGGGAGCGGCGATGATCGACCTTTATTACTGGACGACCCCCAACGGGCACAAGATCACGATCTTTCTCGAGGAGACGGGGCTCGACTACGCATTGAAGCCCGTCGACATCGGCGCCGGCGAGCAGTTCCGGCCGGAGTTTCTCGCCATCGCCCCGAACAATCGCATCCCGGCGATCGTCGATCACGCGCCGGCCGATGGCGGCCCGCCGCTATCCCTGTTCGAGTCAGGCGCGATCCTTCTCTATCTCGCAGAGAAGTCGGGCAAGCTGCTCAAAACGGACTTGAGGACGCGGACCGACACGCTGCAGTGGTTGTTCTGGCAGATGGGCGGACTCGGCCCGATGGCCGGCCAGAACCATCACTTCTCGCAATACGCGCCTGAGAAAATACCCTACGCCATCGATCGCTACGTCGACGAGACGTCCCGCCTCTACGGCGTGATGAACAAGCGGCTTGGCGATCGAGAGTATCTGGCCGGCGCCTATTCGATCGCCGACGTCGCCTGCTACCCATGGATCGTTCCTCATAAGCGGCAGGGGCAGGAACTCGCCGATTTCCCTCATCTGCAGCGCTGGTTCGAGGCGATCCAGCGGCGTCCGGCCGTGGTGCGTGCCTATGAGCTTGCGGAGACGATTCATAAGGGCGCCGTAGTCACCGACCAGTCGCGCGCCGTTCTGTTCGGGCAATCGGCGAAAACGGTGCGCTGAGCGTCGCCAGAAAATCACTTGTTCAGATCACGCGTGCAGTCAGGCGCGCGACGTTAACCATTTGGTTACCAATGAGGAAGACAGTCCTCAAGGGAGGCTTGTTCGCGCCAGTGTAACGCACTCGCAACGGGTCAACGAAAACGACAGGCCACGCCGGTGGTCTGCTGACTTGTCCCAAGCAAATCGGTTATTCGTGTGCAGTGGATTCAATCCGTTGGATAGATCTGCCAACGGATCATCTCCTGCAGGTTGTGTCTCGAGCGTATGTGATCGCGTCATGTCTCGGTTGGTTTATCGAACAGACGGGTCCAGACGTGAGAATCGCGAAAATTCGCTCCGTGGCATCTTTGGGACTGGCACTCTTGCTGCCGGGATGCGCGATCCATCCGGAACCGTTCTCCGACATCGAGATTTCGCTCGCGGCCGAGCAGGGTGCGGCTGAGGTCGACGCTGGCCAGGAGGGCATCGTGCGGGCGATCGGTCTGCACGAGGCGATGGCGCGGGCGCTCAAGTACAACCTCGATTTCAGGGTCGAGGCGATGCAGCAGTCGCTGCGTGTTGCCGAGCTCGACCTGTCGCACTGGAACCTGTTGCCGAATGCGGTCGCAAAGGCGGGGTACGCGAACCGCGACAACTATTCCGCATCGTTCAGCACGCGCGTGCTGCCGGGTGATGTGCTCGATCCCAGCAGATCGGAAGAGCGTCGTGCAGGGAAAGAGTGTAG
>CALFEM010000549.1 GCA_937950105.1 uncultured Alphaproteobacteria bacterium
GTTTAGTGTTCGCACGCTCGAGGTCCGAAAGTTTGTATTCGTACCGCACAACGCCGATGGCAAACCCAGCCGCAAGACCAAACAGTCCAGCGTAATCGATAAAGGTTCTCGACAAGCCTCCCTCCCCTGAGACGTGTGTCAGCTGCTCTTGCCCCCATACGCATAAGCAAAGGAGCGACAAGGCGCATCTTCGGACTCTTTACCCGTCGTACCTCATAGCAGGTATCCGATTGCGCATTCCATAGGAGTTCTCCATGGAAATGCTTCTGTTCTGGGGCGCTGCTATTCTTTTGCCCATCAACGCCCACTCTCTGGTTGATGCCATCAGAAAAGATGACAGCTGTCTGATGGTCTTGAGTACGCTTGCGGTGAGTATCTCGACAAGCATCGTCGTTAGCGGACTTTAGACAAAAAGCATCGGAGGTAACGTGGCCGTTGTCTCCGGTGCTATCCCTTCCTAGACATCTTCGAGTGAGTGGTGAAGTAGTCTATTTCTTCTTTGGAAACTGATGACAAGACTGCCCGAGGCAGCCAGATACAGGGATGTCCGGATCTGTTTCTGCATCAGTCAGTAGTCCTGTCTAAAGCTCACGCTACCGTCCCCGCGTGCGATCCCGCTCTGGCTGCGGTTCAGCTTTACCCGCCTTCGTGTCGCGCATGGCGCGATCAATGGCCGTCAGCCTCGGCTGCTCGGCGTGTTCGGGTGGTCGCCCTGACGGCTCGATCTCGCGCAGCTCGTTCCGCTCACCGTCGTACTCGTACTCGCGCCCCTGGATGTTGATGACGCGGACGGGCCTTACCGCACGATCCTGCCCCGTCAGAGCCTCGCGGTCGCGCGTCAGATCATCGAGCTTCTCGTGAAGCTCGACCAGCCGATCGACGTCGTCGCCGATCCTGGCGGCAACCTCCTGCCAGTCGCCGTCACGTCCGCCATGGCGTTCGCCGTAGTCATCCGGACGTTCCAGTATCAGCCCGACTGCATGATCGCGGCCGAACTCATCGGTCACCGACAGAAGCCTGTCGGCGACATCGCCCGCGTCGCTGAACTCACGCCCGAGCTGCTGCTCGAGACGACCACGCACCGCCTCGTATTCACGCCGGGCGGCGTCGATGCGGACTTGAAGTTCGGTTGCGGTGAGTGAGTCTGCCATGGGATGAACCTAAAGCTCCGGGCAGTCAGCAACAAGGGCACTTACCGTCCCCGTCCCCGATCATCGCGGTCACGATCCGGACTGGCTGGCCTCGCCCGGCTGTTGAGCCGCATCCGCTCGGTCAGCGTGAGCGGCTTGCCGCGCTTGATCACGTCGTTGAACTCGGCCCGCGTCAGCCCGCGATCGATCGCCTGATAGCGCACCGTACGCGTCGGCGGTGTCCCCTTTTTCCGCAGGGCGCGGTTGCGGACCTGCCGTTCCTTCGATTGCGGCCGATCGCCCCGCCGGTGCATAGCCCGGATATTCGGTCCCTCATGCACCTGGGCGTCGCGGCTGACGCCCTGCTCCGCCAGCGTGCGCCGGTCGATCCGTTCCGGTCGCCCGGCCGCTTCGAGCGCGGCGTTGGCATATTCCTCCCAGAGCGCGCGGATCATCCGCAGCGTCGTCGGGGATTTTTCTCCGGAGGCGGCGCGCTGCTTGATTTCCTTGGCGCCGGCCGAGAACATCACCACCCGTCGCCCGGTGACGATATCGCGGTCGCGGACGATCAGGTGGCAGTGGGGGTTGTCGCGGTCCTTGCCCTTGGCATGAATGGCGGCGAACCATGACGCCCTGCGCTGGGTGAGCGCTTCAGCGAAGTCGTAGACCAGTTTTGCCTGCTGGTCGGCACTCAGCTCCCGAGGCAGCGCCATAATCATTTTATCGGCCACCCGTGCGTTCTTCCGGTCGGCCTTTTCTTCCGCCTTGAGCCACCGCATCGCCCGAGCCCCTGTCTCCGGCATCCGCTCCGCCATCGACAACGTCATGGCTTCCTTGCGGGTGATGTAGCGGACATGGGCGGCAGCAGTGAATGGACGCTGTTGCGTCGTCTTGCCGATCGGTGTCAGGCGGAGGCTGTAGATCGCCATGGCTACCGTGACCGATCGCGCTCGCGTTGCGGTTGTGCGCGCTCCGCCTGGGTGTCTCGCATGGCACGGTCGATCGCGGTGTCACGCTGGGGGGTGACCTCGACCAGATCGCGCAGACTTTCCTCGCGTTCGGCGAGCGCCCGTGTCATCGCCCGACGTTCGCTGCGACCATCCTTCGGCTTGCGGGCCTTGGTCTCGGCAAGTTCCCGCTGCGCGCGTTCGGTCAGGGTTTCGGTGCGCCCTGGTACGTCCGGCCGCTCGATATGGCTCAGCAACGCATCCAGCCAGCTTTGATCCTTGGCGCGCTCTGCTTCGTCCTTGGTGGGCACCGGCGCCGATGTCCGTTCGCGCTGTTGTCCATCCAACTCGGCGCTCTCGACACGTCGCTCGTCGCGCTCGTCGGGCTGTTGCGCGTCGGCACTCGGCCGTGACCAGCTTGCACGCCGGGCGGCACGCTCGGCCTTGCGTTCGAGCTTGTATTCGACGGCGAGGCAGCGCTCGCGAATGAGATGAGCTTCCACCAGCCAATAGGCCGTCCACGACAATCCACGGGCGGCGTTGAGGATGCGGTGCTCGCGCGACGAGCGCCGCCACTTGTTCACAGCTTGGCGCACGACGTCCGACGAAAACTCTCTTGTGAGGTCCGGGACTCGGCCATAGTGGGTGACATTGATCGAGACTCGACCACCGTGGCCGTCCTCGATGTGTATATGCGGTTGCCGTTCGAGATCGGAAGAGCACACGTCTGAACTCCAGTCACTTAGGCATCTCGT
>CALFEM010000550.1 GCA_937950105.1 uncultured Alphaproteobacteria bacterium
ATGATCGCGGCCGGTGTCTCGGCACGGCTGGCCACCGTCGATCTCGCCCGTCTCTATCAGAGCTTTGCCGGGCGCACGTTCGACGAGAGCCTGCTCGCCGAACTCCCCGAAAGCGTCGATCCGTGCGGCGAGAACGGCGAGTTCCACACCTTCGTCACGGTGGGGCCCATGCTGGCGAGGCCCGTATCCGTTGCTCCCGGCGAGACCGTGCTGCGCGACGGCTTCGCCTATGCGGACCTGCTGCCCGTGCGTTGAGGCGCACGCGCCGGCTTGCCACCGCCCCGGCGACGCCCCAAGTTCATACACGTAGATGCAACTTCGGATCGACCCATGGGCGACCTTATAGGACAAGCCACGCAGCTCGCCGGCAATGCGGTGCGTGTCGGCTGGTACACGGGCGTCAACTGGCTCGCGGCGCGCGAGGGCTCGCGTCACGCGACTGCCGCGCCGTTTCGCCCCAGCCGCCCGGTGCCGAGCCAGCGCGAGCTTCTGGACGACCTCGGCGAGCTGATGCGCCGCGACGCCGAGCTGGTGCGCGATCGCTTCGCGCCCGCCGACGGTGCCGCACCCGCCGCCGGGCTGTTCGACCATCTTTCGCGCCTCGCCGCCATGCTGCGCGACGTACCGGACGCGGTCGGGCGGCGCGAGACGCGCAACGCTTCGACGGTCGCGTCATTCGCCGATCTGAGCGAGGTTCCCGAGTATTTCCGGCAGGATTTCCACTTCCAGAAGGGCGGCTATCTCGCCGAGGACTCCGCCCGCCTCTATGACGTGCAGGTCGAAACCCTGTTCTATGGTTCTGCAGCCGCCATGCGCCGGGCCGCGCTGCGCCCGATCGGAGAGTTCCTGCGCGGGCGTGACCAGCGCCGCTCGAGCCTGCTCGACATCGCCTGCGGGACGGGGCGCCTGTTGCGAGACATCCGCCTCGTCTATCCGGCGCTGCGCCTGACCGGCCTCGACCTGTCGCCTTCCTACCTGTCGGAAGCTCGCCGCCACCTCGGTGGTCTGAGGCCGGCGACGCTGCTCGCGGCCAATGCCGAGGCCATCCCGCTCGATGACGCCAGTCAGGACATCGTCACGTGCGTGTTCCTGTTTCACGAGCTGCCGCCAGAGGTGCGCCGCACGGTGGCGCGCGAAATGGCGCGGGTGCTCAAGCCGGGTGGACTTCTGGTGCTGGTCGACAGCCTGCAGATGGGGGACCGGCCCGGTTGGGACGGCCTGCTCGAAGCCTTCCCGCACCGCTTCCACGAGCCCTACTTCCGCCACTACGCCATCGACGACCTCGACGCGCTGCTGTCCGAGGCGGGCCTCGCGGCTGCCGCCACGTCGACGGCTTTCCTCGCCAAGATCATGGTGCGTCGCAAAAATACACAGTGAGCGTTGTTTCTGGGAAATTCGCTCTGATCTGCAAGGCTGCGTGGCCTCGTTGACCGCGCTGACGCCATAGATTTGACGCTGTGTGACGACTATGTATCTGTTCGACGACATCCCGGATCGAGGGATGAAAACTGAACGGTTGAACCTCCCGAACGCACAGACATGTCATTCGACTCTGCCCCGCGGCACGCCGAGCAGGCGGCTTCGCGTCCGCTATCGTCCCGCCTTCGTGATGCCTGGTCGCCGCGCCGGGCGTGGCAGCTCACGGGCATTCTCATCATGGGAATGGCGATCTATTTCGTGCGTCACGAGGGCTGGCCATCGAACGTCGCCTTCACTTTCGGCGTCACGGCGACGTTGATCGGCCTCGTCGCTTTCGCATCGCGGCGCGTGCTGTTCTCGACGGCGCTGGTCGCCGCGTTCATTGCGCTCGTCGTCATCGGCTCCGACGTCAAGTGGAAGTACCTCGGCATGGTGCTCCACGCCTACGACGTCGTCTTCTACATGATGTCGCCCGATACCCTCTGGTATCTCTGGATCGATTTCCGCAAGGAGCTGATCGCGCTCGGCGTGGCGATTTCAGGTATCGTCGCGCTCGCCTGGTTCATACACCGCAACGATCCGACGCGGGTGACGCGCAAGGTCGCCGCGATTGCAACCGCCGCCGCGGCCATGGTCGGCATGCTCGGTGATCTGGCGCGGGGCGAGCGCCCGCATACGCTGTTCTACTGGGACGATCTCTACGTCTCGTCGTTCTATTCGTCGTGGGCCGAGACGGTGGCGACGCTCTGGCGCGGCCAGTTGATCGAGGCGGCCGCGCATGATCCGACGGTGCGCGCGTTCGGCACTCCGGCGACCTGCCCGATGCGCGAGAAGCCGCCGCACATCATCCTGATCCATCAGGAAAGCGTGATCCCGCCGAGCCTGTTCCCGCAGATCGCCTACGACAAGAGCCTCGATCCGTTCTTTCGGTCAGGCGACGGCTCGCTGAGGAAGCTGCGCGTCGAGACCTATGGTGGCGCCTCGTGGCTGACCGAGTTCTCGGTACTGGCCGGCGTCTCGACCTATTCGTTCGGCGGCATGCGCACGTTCGTGCAGTCGATGATGCAGGGCAAGGTGCACGATACGCTGCCGCAGACACTCGAGCGCTGCGGCTACGACAACGTATTGTTCTATCCGGTGCCGAAGCACTTCGTCTCGAGCGGCAAGTTCTATTCGTCGATCGGCCTGTCCGAGATCCACGACTTCACCGGTCAGGGCGCCAAGCGCTACAACGAGCGTGACCGGTTCTACTATACCAACGCGCTGCAGCGGATCGGCGAGCAGGTGTCGCGCAAGGGGGCGCCGCTGTTCACCTACATCATCACCTCGGTCGCGCATCTGCCCTACAAGGATACCCATAGCCCCGATATGGCGGTTCCCGGCGGCGGCCCGGGTACCGATCCCGAGATGCACGAGTACCTGCGGCGCCTGTCGCTGGCTCGCATCGACTTCGAGTGGTTCCGCGCCGAGCTGCAGAAGCGCTACCCGCGCGAGCGTTTCCTGATCGTGCAGTACGGCGACCATCAGCCGATCGTCACCCGCCCGCTGCTCGGCATCGGCGCGGAGACCGAAGCGCACAATGTCCTCATGGCGCCGGATAGCCCCGGCTTTCTCAGCTATTATGCGGTCGACGGGATCAACATGACGGTCCCGCCCCTGCCGGATGTCGACGTCCTCGACGTGCCCTATCTCGGCACGCTGATGATGAAGTCGGCCGGTCTGCCGCTGACGCCGGCCGGGCGCGAGCGTATGCGGCTCATGGAGCGCTGCCAGGGGCGCTACTACCAGTGCAAGCACCAGGACGAGATCCTCGCGTTCCACCGCCGGCTGATCGACAGTGGCTTGCTGGTCGCGCGGTGAAACGGACGCGCCCTCGCCTTAGCGCTTCACAGCGGGCGGGCGGCGGATTAGAAGCCCGCTCATGAGCAAGCCCTCCGCACCGAAGTCCCGCACCTCGAAGCCGCGCGCCGCCAAGGCTGCGGCCAAGGCTCCGCGCCCTCGCACTGTTCGCCTCGCCGCGCCGAAGGGCCCGCCCAAGGTCGGCTTCGTCTCGCTCGGCTGCCCCAAGGCTCTGGTCGACAGCGAGCGCATCATCACGCGGCTGCGCTCAGAGGGATACGCGCTGTCGCAGGACTACGCCGGCGCCGATGTCGTCGTCGTCAACACCTGCGGTTTCCTCGACAGCGCCAAGCAGGAAAGCCTCGACGCCATCGGCGAGGCGATGGCCGAGAACGGCCGCGTCATCGTCACCGGCTGCTTCGGTGTCGGTGCCGACAAGGATCGCATCATCGACGCGCACCCGGGCGTGCTGGCGGTGACGGGGCCGCACCAGTACGAGCAGGTGGTCGAAGCCGTGCACGGAGCCGTCGCGCCGCCGCACGATCCGTTCCTCGATCTGGTGCCGCCCGAGGGCCTGCACCTGACGCCGCGCCACTACGCCTACGTGAAGATTTCCGAGGGCTGCAACAACGCCTGCTCGTTCTGCATCATTCCGGATCTGCGCGGCCGCCTCGTCAGCCGGCCGGCGGGCGACGTCATGCGCGAGGCCGAGCGGCTGGTCGCGGCGGGCGTCAAGGAGCTGCTGGTCATCAGCCAGGACACCAGCGCCTACGGCCTCGACATCAAGTATGCCGAAAGCCCGTGGCGCGGCGCGCCGATGAAGGCGAAGTTCCTCGATCTCGCGCGGGCACTCGGCAGCCTCGGCGCGTGGGTGCGCCTGCACTACGTCTATCCCTATCCGCACGTCGACGACGTCATCCCGCTGATGAGCGGCACCGGCCTGCTGCCCTATCTCGACATCCCGTTCCAGCACGCTTCGCCGAGCGTGCTGAAGGCCATGCGCCGGAGATCGGAAGAGCACACGTCTGAACTCCAGTCACTTAGGCACCTCGTATG
>CALFEM010000551.1 GCA_937950105.1 uncultured Alphaproteobacteria bacterium
GCTGGAAGCTGACCGTGCAGGAGGTCGAGGACGGTGCGTTGCCACAACCTCGCGGCATCGATTCGAAGACGGTGTGGCGGTTGGCCGGCGACCCGCTGTTCATGGTGTTCCTGCTCGCCATCGGCATGGTGATGGCCTCGCATGCCATGTTCTACACGTTCGGCGCCATCGCCTGGCGCGCGGGCGGCTTGTCGTCGGCGTGGATCGGCACGCTGTGGGCCATCGGTGTCATCGCCCAGATCGCGTTGTTCGCGTGGTCTGCAGCGGTTGTGAGCCGCTTCGGTGCGCTGACGCTGCTGTTCGCGGGATGCGCCGGCGCCGTCGTGCGCTGGGCGGTGATGAGCTTCGATCCGCCGCTCGCGGTTCTCATCCCGTTGCAGGTGCTGCACGGCCTCACCTATGGCGCGGCGCATCTCGGCGCCATCCACTTCATCGGCCAGGCGGTACCCGAGGAAGCCGGCGGCACCGCTCAGGCGCTCTATTCGACGATCGCGGCGGGCGTGATGCAGGGCGGCGCGACGCTGCTGTCGGGTGTGCTGTACGCGAGCTACGGAAGCCCGGCGTATCTCGCCATGTCGGTGATGTCAGCGGTCGGCTGCATCGCGACGCTGTGGTTGATCCGTCGGTGGGCGGGCACTCCGCTCTGGCGTTGAGCGTGGAAACTTCGGCCTCGACGCGCGTTGGCTCTGCGGAAATGAACCCGAGCCAAGGAGGCCCGAAATGAAACTCGTCACTCTGACCGCGGCGATCGCTGGCGCCCTCGTGCTGTCGTCCGCCAGTGCATCGGCGGCTGTCGTCTGCAACGAGGACGGCGACTGCTGGCGCACCAAAAAGACCTACGAATATCGCCCCGAATTCAAGCTCCGCATTCACAAGGACGACTCGAAGTGGAGCGATGCCGACAAGAGCAAGTATCGCTGGCGTGAGGCCGGCAAGGGGCGCGGCTACTGGCGCGACGGAGCGTGGATCGAGTTCTGATGTCGTCACATGCAACGGATGTCTCGGGACGTGCGTTGCTGCCACGGAGAAGGGCTGCAGGATGCGCGGGGGCACCGGCTGGGATCGGCCGGTGCCCCTACGTTTTCGCCCTCTCGTGTGAGCAGGCGGAGGAGCAGATCCCCGCATAGTCCAGCGTAGGAGAGCACGAACATGATCAGGATGAGAACGTTGGCGGCAGCGCTGCTGCTGACTACCACGAGCGTTGCTTTCGCTCAGGAGGGGCGCGAGCCACGCGGTCAGGGTGCGTCACCTCCGGCTGCAAGTCAGCAGGGTGGCGGAGCGCAGATGCAGAGGGACGGCGGCGGCGATCGCGGCGGCATGGACCGCCAGGGCGCGCCCGATCGTGGCGCGGCGGCGCAGAAGGACAATCGCGGCGGCGACGACAACGCGCGCAAGGAAGCGCAGCGTGGTGGCGACGGCAAGAAGGCGGAAAAGCAGGCCGATAATGCCGACAAGCGCGAGGACAAGGCCGAACGCAAGGCGGGTCGCGAGCAGGACAAGGATGCGCGCAAGGAAGCCCGCGACGAGCGCAAGGACGATCGCAAGCAGGCGCGCGAGGAACGCAAGTCGGGCGATGCGGCCGGCAACAAGGCGGATGCCGACAAGGCCGCCGAGGGTCGCTCACGGGGAGCCGACGACAAGCGCAACGCGGCCGAAACGAACGATCCCAGGCGCGGCCAGCAGGCCGACCGTGCGGGACAGCAGCCATCGACGTCGCAGCAGACCGGACAGTCCGGTGAACAGCCCGGTCAGCCCGGCCAACGCGGCCAGGACGCGGCGTCAGCGCAGCAGGGCGCGGAGGGCCAAAGGCGTACCGTCGAACTCTCGGAGCCGGACCGCAACAAGGTTCGTGACGGCTTCCGCAGCGAACGCTCGAAGGTGAAGCACCGCACCAACGTCAACATCGACATCACCATCGGCCGGCGTCTGCCGCGCGACTGGGAGTACTATGCGGTGCCGACGTTCCTGGTGGAGATCGCGCCGCGCTATCGTGGCTATCGCTACGCCTGGGTCGAGGACCGCTACGTGCTGATCGAGCCCGACACCTACGAGGTCGTCGCCTACGTCGAGCCGGACTCGGGCCGCATCTACGAGAGCACGACCATTGCGGCGGCAGGTACGCGGTCGGGTGGTGGCTCGGCAAGCGCCGCTTGCGAGAAGGTCGAACTGAGTTCCGACGAGGAGACCGCCATCCTGCGGCTCGTGAAGATCGAGAAGACGCGTAACCTCGATCTCGATGTCGGCACCACCGTGCCGCGTGATGTCGAATTGCTCACGTTCCCCGATGACGTGCTGAAGGATCATCGCGCGCTCGACGCCTGCCGCTATGTGGCCGTCGAGGACGACAAGCTCGCGGTGATTTCCACGCAGTCGCGCAAGGTCGTCGCCATCATCGAGGATTGATCGCGACATCGATTGCGACACCGGCAAGTTACATGGGCGAGATGGCGGGTTCCGTCATCTCGCCCCTTTGTGCTGTCAGGTCAGCTCCACAGCAGCGGGCCCGGCGGGGCAATCACCCCGTCGTGGATGACCAAGCCGTGCGGGCGGTCGCGCGCGAGTAACAGCGGCCCGTCGAGATCGATCCAGTCGGCACCTTCGGCGAGCAGCAGCGCGGGCGCGGCAGCGAGCGAGGTCGCCACCATCGAGCCGATCATGATGCGCATGCCGAGGCGGCGCGCTTCGGCGTGCATGGCGAGCGCGGCTGTCAGGCCGCCGGCCTTGTCGAGCTTGATGTTGACGGCGTCGTAGCGATCCCGGAGTGCTGCGAGATCGCTCGCGACATGCGCGCTCTCGTCGGCGCAGACGGGAACGGCGTGCGGGATGGTTGCGAGAGCGGCGTCGTCACCCGCCGGCAGCGGCTGCTCGATCAGATCGACGCGCGCATCCGCCGCTGCCTGCAACAGATGCGTGAGCAGCGCCGCTGTCCAGGCCTCGTTGGCGTCGGCGACGAGGCGCGCGTCTGGGCGCGCGGCACGCACCGCCTGCATGCGGGCGTCGTCGCCCTCGCCACCGAGCTTCAACTTCAACAGTTTCAGATGCGGCACGCTGCGCGCCTTCGCCGCCATGCTGTCGGGCGTGCCGAGGCTCAGCGTGTAGCAGGTCTCGACCGGGCTTGGCGCGGCGCAGCGCAGAAGCGCATGTGCGGGCAGGCCGCGCTGCCTCGCTTCGAGGGCCACGAGCGCGCAGTCGAGTGCGTTGCGGGCAGCACCGGGCGCCATCGCATCGAGCAGGGCCGCGCGCTCCAATGGGCCGCGATACGTAGCGAGCGTATCGAGCGTGCCGGCGACCGTCTCGCCGTAGCGTGCGTAGGGGACCGCTTCACCGCGACCGATGGTGCCGCGCTCGTCCGCCACCTCGCAGACGACGACGTGGGCCTCCGTCTTGGCGCCGCGCGAAATGACGAACGGATCGGCGAGCGGGAAGGTCTCGGACCAGGCGCGGAGCTTCACGGGGAACTCGTTGGTCTGTTGGTGAGGAGGGCGGGGACGGGAGGGCACTGCACCAACCTTTGTGCCGGGCGGAAATCCCGCTCGCGGCACCCGACGTTCACCCGATACGTCTCAGGAGAGCCGCCCGCTGGCATGGGCGAGGAACAGGTAGACGCGGCCGGTCGCCGAGGTCATGTGCGCCTGCGCCAGCCGTCCCGAGCCGTCCTTCGCTTCGGCCTCGCGCAGGATGCGCTCGAAGTCGGCCAGATAGCGGTTGACGGTCGCCTGCAATGTGGCGTCGACCGGGTAGCGGCGTGACACCTCGTCGAAGGCGCCGCGGCCGTCGGCCGAGTAGATCGAGCGCACCATGATGCCGCGCTGGCCGGCCTTGAGGCGGCTCCAGATGACCGACGCGGTGGCGGCGTCGAGCGCCCGCGACAGCACGTCGATGTTGAGCGTGAACGCGGGCGCGGCAGGCGGTGGTGGCGCCGGCGCGGGCGCGGGGGGCTCCGCAGCGGCAGGCGTATCGTCGCGCGAGGCGCGCTTCAGCAGATCGCCGAGCGACCAGGCATCGCCGCCCGGAGGCGGGGCGGCAGGTGCAGCGGCGGCATGCGAGCTGCGCGCGCCGAGTTCCTGCGCGAGCGATGCCGACAGCGAGGACAGGGAGCGCGGCGGGGGCGGCGAAACGGGGCGCGCTGCCGGTTCGGCAGGCTTCGCGGCGGCCTGCGGTGCCGGACCAGGCGACGCCGGCATCGGCGACAGCGGACCACCGTTGGCCATCGGCAGGGACACGTCGCGGCGCTGCGCCTCGCGCGTCGTCAAGGTGGAGAGCTGGTCGAGCGCCTTCAACTGATCCTGCAGGGCGCGGCGCATCGCCTCGGCGCTGGCGCGGGACGCCTGCGGCAGCTGCTCGAACTCCTGCTTCATGCGCGTCTGCTCGCGCGACATCTCGTCGGCGATCGTCTGCGCGCGCTGGCGCATCTCCTCGGAGGTCTCGGTAAAGCGGCTGGTCAGGGAGCCGAGCTGGCTCGACACTTCGCTCGAGACGTTGGACAGGCGCTCCTTGAGATCGTGGAGAGCCCGGTCGCTCTCGGCGTCGGTTTCGATGCGCAGCCGCTCGATCTCGCTCAACGCCAGCTGGCGATGCGATTGGGCGCCGATTTTCAGCTCCTCGGCGGCGGCGCGGGCGCGCTGCTCGGCGGCCGAGATCGAGCCTTCGATGGTGGTCGAATAATCCTCGATATAGCGGCTGAACTCGCCGGCCTTGCCTTCGAGGCGATCGAGGGTATTGGAGAGATCGATGTGGCGCGCCTGCAGGGTCTGGTCGATGCGGCGGTTGGCGGTTTCCAGAGCACTCGCAGCCTTGAGGATCGTGTGACCCTGGTTCTCGAAGCGGCCCGTGACCGTATTGATCTGGCCGAGCAGGTTCTCCGACACGTTCTTCAGCATGTCGGACTGGCCGGCGAGCGTCTCGATCGCCTTGAGCGACTGGCGCGTGATGTTCTCGCTGGTGCGACGCACCGACGAGATGCCCTGGGTGAGCGTCTCGTCGAGTTCCTGTGACTGGCGCGAGATCGTATCGGAGAACGTGCGGGCGTGCGTATCCAGAGCGTTCGACAGGCTCTGCGCCCGCTCGCCGACGGCATAGTCGATCGCTGACGTGGTGCGGTGGATGGTCTCGTCGAACAGGCGCAAGCGGTCGTTGAACGCGGCGTCGAGGGCGCGCGTGCGCTCGACCAGCTGCGTGTCGATGCGCTCGGTTCTGTTGGCCAGTGTCGTGTCGAGCGCGCGCGCATATTCCTCGAACACGGTCTGCAGATTGCCGGTGCGGTTGGCGATCGCGGTGTCGAGCGCCTGCATGTGCTCGTTGAACGCGCTCTGCAGATGATTGGTGCGGGCGCCGAGGGCGCTGGCGAGTGCCGTCGTGTAGGTTTCGAAGGTGCCGCCGAGCTGGGTGGTGTGATCCTCCAGCACAGCCTGCAACCGGTCGGTGCGTGCATTGAGCGCGGTGCCGAGGGCGCCGGTGTAGGTTTCGAGAACCGTCTGCAGCTGTACCGTGCGATTGCCGATCTGGCCCTCGAGCGAACCGACGCTGCGTGACAGCGTCGTCTCCAGCGACGACAGGTTGTCGGCGGCGCCCTGGATGATGGTGGCGAGGTTGACCTGCTGGTTCGACAGCTTCTCGATCAGCATCGGCACTTCGGAGCCGAGCGTGCGCAGCGTCTCGTTGAAGCTGTTGCTTGTCGAGGCGAGCGCGTGGCGCTCTCCGGCCAGTTCGTTGATGAGGCCGCGAATGCGACGCTCGTTCTCCTCGTAGGAGCGCTCGAGTGCGGCGACCTCGTTGTGCACGAGCGCTTCGAGTTCGCCGGCGCGGCCGATGGCGTGGCCGACCGCCTCGTTCATGAAGCCGACCTGACGGCGCACGGCCTGGCCGAGCGACGCGATCGAATCTTCCGCCATGCGATCCGGCTCGGCGAGGCGGACGGCGACCTCGGTCATGGTCGAGGAGCGCAGCCGCAGCTCTTCGGCGCGCCAGGCGAGCAGCGCCATCAGCCAGATCACGGCGATCGGCACGACGACGGCGGCGAGCATCAGGAAGGTGGTGGGCTGCGTCAGCAGCGCGCCCCAGCTCGCCGCGCCCTTGTTGGCGAGCAGCGACACGATGGTGAAGCCGAGACCGGCGGCGCCCCAGATGCCGCTGGCAATGGCGGCGTAGCGGTAGACCTTGTTCGAGGGCTTCTGCTCGAGCGCGTAGATGAGCCCGCCGATCGAGGGCACGTCGTCGTTTGCGGCGATGCGGTTGCGCACCGGGCCGGCGGGACGGCGGCGCGCGACGCGGCGCGCCTGGGAGCCGTCCGGTCCGTGATCCCCATCGCCCTCGTTGTCGGCTTCCGCATCGTCATCGCCGAACAGAGCGGCAGCGGCCGGAGCCTGCCTGCTTGCGCCCGCGCCATTGGCTTGCGCGCCGGAATTCGCGTTGGCCGGCTTCGGTT
>CALFEM010000552.1 GCA_937950105.1 uncultured Alphaproteobacteria bacterium
CCACCGAGATCTACACTCTTTCCCTACACGACGCTCTTCCGATCTGCGCGGATCGGTGAGTGCGGGCGAGACGAGGCCGCGATCCTTGAGCCAGGCACGCTTGAGCAGGATGGCGAGTTCCGCCAGCTCGCGCGCCCGCGTTCCCGACAGCAGCGTTTCGAGTGTCGCCGGTGCGCGTTCCTCGAAGCGGCGCAACAGGCGCCGGCGGTTCTTGCGCGCCTTCGACGAGTAGCGCTGCTCGTAGGCGTCGAAGTTCGCTGCCGAGGCAAGATCGAGGTAGGGCGCGGCGAGCTTTTCGCTGATGCGGGCTCCGCTGGCGGCAAGCAACGGCGCGAGATTGGCGTCGGCGCGGACGCGGCGCAGATGGACGCAGTCGGCGCCACTGCGCTCGATGGCGAAGCGCCAGGCGGTGGCGAGGATCGAGGCAGAGTCCGCCAGAACGTCGACGAGCGCGTCGCCGTACTGCGTCACCGGTTCGCCGAGAAAGGCGAGCCGGGTCAACCCGAATGAGCGCTCTCGCACCAGCGGCAGAATCAGCACGAGGCGGCCCTGCCGGCGTGCCGTCACGACGAACAGCTTGCTAGCGTCCTCGGTGAGGAACGCAGCGCACCAGTGCCAGCACCAATTGAAGGTCTGGAAGACGTGGATGGAGCGGCCGGCGCGATCGAACAGCGCGTTCCATTCGGCTTCGAGCGCGTTGAAGGCGGCGCGCGTCGTGACGACCTCGAGGTCGAGATCGAGATCATGAGTTGGGCCGGGCGCCGTGTCGCGGGGTTTCGGCATGTCGGAGACGCCAGCGGCGACGCTGCCGATCGGCCTGATGATGGCCTCGGCGGTCGTGGCAGTGCGGGCGTTTCCAGCGAGCATGAGACGCGGTTCCGTACGCGGGACAGATGACGGCGCGCGCGTGAGCCCGAGGGCCAGCGCTGCAAATCCCGCTCATAGGACCACGGAAAGGTTAATCCGGCGCTTCGCTGGCGATGCAACCTGCGTCGTCCGGCCGGCGCCGATCAGGCGTAGGCGATCTCGACCAGCGCCAGCACGACGAGTGCGGCGACCATCAGCCACGATGCCAGCTTGCCACGTCGCGTCACCGCCCCGGCCCCGGCCATCAGTTGCGCGGCCAGCGTGAAGGCGGCGACAAGGTTGACGGCGACGAGCCCGGCGAGCGCAATGCCCTTCGATCCGGGTAGCCGCATCTCGATGAACACCGCCGCGGCGAGTCCGGTCAGCACCGCGCCGAGCAGTCGCGGCCAGAATCCGCTCGGCGGGCGTGGCAGGCCGAGAAGCGAGGCTGTGGAGAGGGGCGCCAGCAGCAGCGTCAGCCCGGCGGCGAGCTTCAGGATGGTCTCGATCAGGAGGAGTTGCTGCACGGAAGGTGCCTCGGCGTGGAGAAACGGTCCGGTGCAGATAGCACGGCGGCAGACGGGGCGTCGCGTGCCGGTGTCAGGTGCGCACCGGCAACGCCAAATCATGATAGAAGGCGAACGAATCTGAAACAGACGCGCTTCGAACACCGTTGCCGGGGCCATGGCCGATCCGAACAAGACCGACAACCGCATCCTGACCGGAGCCAAGCGCGAGGCGGACGCCTACGAGGCGCAGATCCGCCCGCAGTCGCTCGGTGAGTTCATCGGCCAGGAGCAGGCGCGCGCCAACCTCAAGGTGTTCATCGAGGCGGCGAAGGCGCGTGGCGATGCGCTCGATCATGTGCTGTTCGCCGGGCCGCCCGGTCTCGGCAAGACGACGCTCGCGCAGATCATGTCGAAGGAACTCGGCGTCGGCTTTCGCGCCACCTCCGGTCCGGTGATCTCGAAGGCGGGCGATCTCGCCGCGCTGCTGACCAATCTCGAAGAACGCGACGTGCTGTTCATCGACGAGATCCATCGCCTCAATCCGGCGGTCGAGGAAATCCTCTATCCGGCGATGGAGGACTTCCAGCTCGATCTCATCATCGGCGAAGGGCCGGCGGCGCGATCCGTGCGTATCGATCTCGCAAAATTCACGCTCATTGGCGCGACAACACGAGCCGGTCTGCTGACGACGCCGCTGCGCGACCGCTTCGGCATTCCGGTGCGGCTCAACTTCTACACCATCGACGAACTCGAACTGGTGGTGACACGCGGCGCCCGCGTGCTCGGCGCGCCGATGAGCAAGGAAGGCGCGCGCGAGATCGCGCGGCGCGCGCGCGGTACGCCGCGCATCGCCGGCCGCCTCTTGAGACGCGTGCGCGACTTCGCGGCCGTTGCGAAGGCGCCGGTGATCGATGCGGCGATCGCCGATGTGGCGCTGAGGGCGCTCGAGGTCGACAGCGAGGGCCTCGACGCGCTCGATCACCGCTACCTGACGTGCATCGCCAAGAACTACGACGGCGGTCCGGTCGGCATCGAAACCATCGCGGCGGCACTCTCCGAGCCGCGTGACGCGGTCGAGGAGATCGTCGAGCCGTATCTGCTGCAACAAGGGTTCATCGGGCGCACGCCGCGCGGGCGCGTGCTGACGCTGAAGGCCTTCCGCCACCTCGGCCTGTCGGGGCCAGCGCGCAACGCAGCGCCCGAGCTGCCGCTGCTCGATCCGGACGAGTAGCGGATGCGGTGTGGCTGATCACTTGGTTCCCCGAGGCGTGAGGGAACAATGGCATCGGCCTTGCTGGCGCCGTCTTCATGGTTTGGTTGCCGGATCGGCGTAAACATCGCCATACCTTCTGCACACCGACCGAGCCGCGCCGTGATAACTCGCCGTCAACTCTTGAAAGGGGCCGTCGCACTGGGTGTCGGCAGTGCGAGCTTCGGCGGCTATGCGCTCGCGGAGCCGTATCGCCTGAACGTCACCCGCTACAACCTGACGCCGCCCGGATGGCCCGCGGACCTCGCGCTGAGGG
>CALFEM010000553.1 GCA_937950105.1 uncultured Alphaproteobacteria bacterium
GTCAAGGGCGGCAAGGTGACGGTGGTGCGCGTCGGCGGCCATGCGGTGCGCGTGGCGGACGGCAAATTGACGGTTTGAACGCTGCGGGTGCGTGCGCGGGCACGGCCGACGGGAGTGGGGGAGACATGAGCGGAGCGGCGGGCACGGGCGCCATCGGGCCGGAGGAGCGGCGGCGGATCATCTTCGCCAGCGTCGTCGGCACCACGATCGAGTTCTACGACTTCTACATCTACGCGACCGCCGCCGTGTCGGTGTTCCCGCTGCTGTTTTTTCCCAAGGGTGAGGGCACCGCGGCGCTGCTCGCCTCGATGGCGACGTTCGGTGTGGCGTTCGTGGCGCGCCCGATCGGCTCGATCCTGTTCGGGCACTTCGGCGATCGCGTCGGCCGCAAGGCGACACTGGTCGGTTCGCTGCTGCTGATGTGGCTTGCGACGTTCCTCATCGGCCTGCTGCCGACCTATCACCAGATCGGTCTGTTCGCGCCGGCTCTGCTGACGATCCTGCGCTTTGCGCAAGGTCTTGGACTCGGCGGCGAGTGGTCCGGCGCGGCACTGCTGGCGTTGGAGACGGCGGAGCCCGGCAAGCGCGGGCGCGCGGCGATGTGGCCGCAGCTCGGTGCGCCGTTCGGGTTCATTCTCGCCAACGGCATGTTCCTCGCGCTCACCATCCTGTTCGGCTTCAACTCGACGGCGGCGAGCCCCGGTGATCCGTTCCTCGTGTGGGGCTGGCGGCTGCCGTTCGTGCTGTCGATCGTGCTGGTGCTGGTCGGGCTCTACGTCCGGCTGAAGCTCAACGAGACGCCGGTGTTCGCGCGCGCGGTGGCACGCGGCGAGAAGCTCAAGTCGCCGCTGCTGCACGTGCTGCGCAACAACCCGCGCGAGCTGCTGCTCGGCACCCTGGCGATGCTCGCCACCTATGGCCTGTTCTACCTGATGACGACGTGGATCCTGTCCTACGCCATCGGCAAACCGGAGCTGGGTTTCCTCGGCATCAACTACCGCGACTTCCTCGTGCTGCAACTGCTGGCGGTGGTGCTGTTTGCGGCCTTCATTCCGGTGTCGGGCTATCTCGCCGATCTGATCGGCCGGCGCATGCTGCTGATCCTGGTGACGGCCGGGATCATGGCGTTTGGTGCGAGCTTCGGCACGTTTCTGTCGCCCGCTGTGATGGGCTCGGGCGCGAATGCCAATCAGGCGCTGATGTTGACCTTCCTCGGCGTCGGCATGGCGCTGATGGGACTGACCTTCGGTCCGATGTCGGCGCTGCTGCCGGAGATGTTCCCGACCAACACGCGCTATACCGGCTCGGGTGTCGCCTACAACATGTCGTCGATCTTCGGCGCGGCACTGACGCCGTTCGCGGCAACCTGGCTGGTGCTGAACTACGGCGTCGGCGCCGTCGGCGGCTATCTCGCGTTCCTCGGGTTCCTGACGCTGGTGTCGCTGATCCTCAACAAGGAGACCAGGGACACCGACCTCGACACCATGCGCGAGGAGGCGGCGGTCAGCGCGGCCATCGAGGCGACCTCGCCGTGAGGCACGAGGTCAGACTCGCAGGAGGCATGCAGCGCCCGGCAGCGCGAGCCGATCGCAGTCCGTACCTTTCCCTTTGCCAGCGGATGGCCTAAGAGCGCGCCGGACAGCAATTCAAGGCACGCGCGGGCAGGCATGATCCGTCTCGACAACATCTCCAAGCAGAACGGCCACCAGATCGTCTTCATCGAGGCGTCGGCGGCGCTCAACCGTGGCGAAAAGGTCGGCCTCGTCGGTCCGAACGGGGCCGGCAAGACGACGCTGTTCCGGCTTATCACCGGCCGCGAGACGCCGGACGAGGGGCAGGTGTCGACCGATCGCGGCGTCTCGATCGGCTACTTCAGCCAGGATGTCGGCGAGATGAGCGGGCGCAGCGCTGTCGCCGAAACCATGGACGGCGCCGGCCCGGTCAGCGAGATCGCGACGGAACTCGCAGAACTCGAAGCGGCGATGGCCGATCCCGATCGCGCCGACGAGATGGAGGCACTGATCGAGCGCTACGGCGAGGTGCAGGCGCGTTTCGACGACCTCGACGGCTATGCACTCGACGGGCGCGCGCGCGAGGTGCTGGCGGGCCTGAGCTTTTCGCCGGAGATGATGGACGGCGACGTCGGCAACCTGTCGGGCGGCTGGA
>CALFEM010000554.1 GCA_937950105.1 uncultured Alphaproteobacteria bacterium
ATGCCCCTTACCGTCGGCAAGGGCCGCATCGTGCGCGAGGGCTCGGCCGTCGCCATCCTCTCGCTCGGCACCCGCCTGCGCGACGCGTTGAAGGCGGCGGAACAGCTCGCCTCGTTCGGCCTCTCGACGACGGTCGCGGATGCGCGCTTCGCCAAACCCCTCGACACGGAACTTGTCGAACGTCTGGCCCGCGAGCACGAAGTGCTGGTCACGGTCGAGGAAGGCTCGATCGGCGGCTTCGGCTCGTTCGTGCTGCACCACCTCGCGTCGAACGGTCTGCTCGACCGCGGCCTCAAGGTGCGCCCCATGGTACTGCCGGACAAGTTCATCGAGCACGGCAAGCCCGAGGTGATGTACGAGGAAGCCGGCCTCGGCGCCGCCGGTATCGTCGAAACCGTCTTCAAGGCCCTCGGCCGCGAGCGGCTGTTGGGTGCGGACCGGGCGTAGGCGCGGCTTTTGACCCTAAGCTGCCTTCGTTCGCCGCAACGTTCAGGCGACAGATCGTGCAACCAGATATAGACCCAGCAGTAGGAGCCCGGCGAAGAACGACCTGCGGAACACGGAGGGGGACATACGCAGACGGATCGCCTGCCCGATCCACATTCCGACACACGCAACCCCTAGTGCGACGGCCGTATCACCGGCCATCGAGACTTGAATTCCGCCTTCGACGGCAACATTGATGGCGAGGGCGAGAGTGGAGACGGTGAACGACAAGCCGAGCGCCTGTACGAGTTCCTCTTTCTCGAGGCCGATCGCCTGCAGATACGGGACGGCCGGGATCACGAAAACACCCGTAGCAGCCGTGATCAGTCCTGTAATGGCGCCGACGAGCGGCGATAGGATCGGCTCCCAAGCCTTCGGGGTCGACAACCGCCAGGCCGCCAGTCCGGTGACGGCGTAAAGCACCAATGCCGCGCCGAGGAGCGTCGTGCCGAACCGCGCAGTTGTCCCTGTCATCAGGCCGAGACCTGCCCAGGTACCGGC
The DNA here is from genome assembly GCA_937950105.1 of uncultured Alphaproteobacteria bacterium. GTDB lineage: Bacteria > Pseudomonadota > Alphaproteobacteria > Rhizobiales > Hyphomicrobiaceae > JAEUMD01. The sequence continues at coordinate 988 of CALFEM010000554.1, forward strand.
GCACACGGCAAGCATCATAGGCCACAGCCGCCGCAGCACGACACCGAATGCCGGCCCTGCGATCATCTGCCAGACATTTGTGACGAAGGAGGGCAGCAGCAGAATGGCGGCCGCATGCACCGGCGACATGACTGTAGCCAGAAGACCCATCGAGATCGTGGGCAGGCCGAGCCCGATTACCCCCTTGACGAAACCCGCAAGGGCGAACACGGCGCCGACGAGGATGAGCGTTGAATCGGACATGACGTACGGTTGCGCATGATCCCATCTCTGGCAATGTGGAGGTTTCGAAGCCTGACTTCGGAAATCGCGTAGTCTGGAGCCAAGCTGTGCGTTTCGATCTCGTCGACCTCAAGTTGTTCCTTCACGTTGCCGATGCGCAGAGCATTACGCACGGCGCTGAGCGATCCAGTCTCGCATTGGCGTCTGCGAGCGCGCGCATCCGTGGCATGGAGGTCGCGCTTGGCACACCGCTGTTGGCGCGCGACCGTCGTGGCGTGCGATTGACGGCCGCAGGTCAATGCCTCGTCGAGCATGCCCGGCTGGTCGTGCAGCAGGTCGAGCGGATGCGCGGCGACCTCGGTAGCTTTGCGCGCGGCCTGTCGGGCAGTGTTCGCCTGCTGTCGAATACCGCCGCGCTCAGCGAGCACTTGCCGAGAGTTCTCGCTGCATTTCTGACCGCGAATCCGACGATCTCACTCGACATCGAAGAGCGCGAGAGTGCCGACATTGCATCAGCATTGACGTCAGGTACGGCGGATGTCGGCATAGCTTCCGCCGTAGCGTTGCCCGACTCCATCGAGCAGTTCCCATTCCGGACTGACGTACTGGTTCTCGTGGTGCCCCGCGGAGACCCTGCCTCGCGCAGGAGAAATCTGACCTTGGCCGATGCTGTCGATCGCCCGTTCATCGGACTGCCGCGCGACAGTGCACTTCAGCGACATGTGGTTGGACACGCTACTCGGCTGGGTGGAAATCTGAACATCCGCGCGCGCGTGACGACCTTCGACTCCGTGTGCAGGATGGTCGAGGTCGGTGCCGGGGTCGGTATCGTGCCAGAGGCGACCGCGCGACGCTGCCGGCGAACCATGAAGATCGATGTTGTCAGGCTGAGCGACCCGTGGGCGAAACGGCGGTTGGCGATCGGTGTCAGGCGGCTGGCAAGTCTACCGGCCGGAGCGCAGCGTCTGGTTGAGCATCTGCGTCAAGTGGCCACCAACTGACGAGCCCAGCCGGTTATCAGCCACGGCAGCAGCTGGCCTAAATCAGACCTTCGGCGGCACAATCGAGCAGCGATCGTGGCAAACCGCTGCGGGCTGCGCGAAGGCGGCCCGCACAAACT
>CALFEM010000555.1 GCA_937950105.1 uncultured Alphaproteobacteria bacterium
ATCCGGTGTTCGACACACTGATGGAGCCGGACCAGCTTGCGATGTGGCGCGAGGAAGTCGAACTCGTCAGCGAGACCGCGCGCAACTTCGACGTCGAGGCGTTCCGTCACGGCACGCTGACGCCGGTGTTCTTCGGCTCGGCGCTGCGCAACTTCGGCGTCAAGAGCCTGCTCGAAGCCTTGATCGCCTACGCGCCGCCGCCGCGCAGCCAGAAGGCCGCGCACCGCACCATCCAGTCGACCGAAGCCGCCATGACCGGCGTGGTGTTCAAGATCCAGGCGAACATGGACAAGAACCACCGCGACCGCATCGCCTTCATGCGCGTCTGCTCGGGCAAGCTGACGCGCGGCATGAAGGCGAAGATCGTGCGCTCGGGCCGCGTGCTGGCGCTGCAATCGCCGCAGTTCTTCTTCGCGCAGGATCGCTCGCTCGCCGAGGAAGCCTATGCCGGCGACGTGGTCGGCATCCCCAACAAGGGGCTGCTCAGGATCGGCGATGCGTTGACCGAAGGCGAGGACGTGCAGTTCCTCGGCATCCCGAACTTCGCGCCGGAGATCCTGCGCCGCGTGCGCGCCAACGACGCCATCAAGTCGAAGAAGCTGCGCGACGCCCTCGACGAGATGGCGGAGGAAGGCATCGTTCAGTTGTTCTCGCCGATCGACGGCACGCAGCCGATCGTCGGCGTCATCGGCGCGCTGCAGCTCGACGTGCTCGCCGATCGGCTCACCAATGAATACGGGCTCGATACCGCATTCGATGCCGCCCCGTGCGATACTGTGCGCTGGATCAAGGGCAAGACGCGCGAGGCGACCGACGAGTTCGTGAAACGCCACCGCTCGCTGATCGCGCAGGATCGCGAGGGCGAGTACGTCTATCTCGCGCCGTCGATCTACAATCTGCAGACCGTGATCGAGCGCGCCCCGGACATCGAGTTCAAGGACGTGAAGACCATCACGGTGTGAGGCGGCGGGACGGCAACAACGCTGCGTTAACCATATTCGGCAACAGCAATTTCATGGTGTACACGTAGCATGCATCCCACGAGTTACTTCTGTGGGGATGGATTGATGCGAATGTTCTCTGAAGCCGGCGAGTTTGTCACGCATACCCGCCTCGATAATGGCATCGAGGTCGTAACCGACCGCAGTAACGGGGCCGGCACGCTCGCTGTCTACATCGGGTTTCGCGCCGGCTCTTGCGATGAAGCCGATGTGCCGAATGGTACTGCCCACGCTCTGGAGCACATGGTGTTTCGCGGCACGGAGCAGC
>CALFEM010000556.1 GCA_937950105.1 uncultured Alphaproteobacteria bacterium
ATCTGCACCAGCCTCGACGGCAAGGATCCGCTGGACGAGTTGAACCGCAACGGCTCTCGTTTCTGAGATCGCTCGGAACGTCCGCCGAGCGCATCGCGCGGGCGAGTTTCGACGGTGAGGTGCTGAGGTTGCCGGAGAGCATCGGCAACTTCGACACCGCCGACAAGAATGCCGCGCTCTACATCTGGCTGGCGTCCGCCGCCGTGCATGCCGTGGTACCGCGCGCGGATAGCGATCCGCTGCGCGCGGACCTTCTCGCGGTGCAGGCGGCCCTGCTGACGACACGGGCGACACTCGCCGCATGTCCCGGTCTGCGGCGCGTGCACGCGGGGCTGCGCTCCGAAGCGCTGGCGATGCGCGCCGATCGGCGTCTGCCGCCGGTCGAGGCGGCGATGGAGGCGGCGATCCGCCACGTCCTCGGCGGCGCGCTTCCGGCGGATCCACTGGCGCGTGCGATGGCGGCGGCGATTCAGGGCCAGTCCGGCGATCTTTCGTCCTTCGTCGCACCGCGCCGGTACTGTCACTACGAGCCGGTGTGCCTGTGGGCGGACTTGCGCGAAATGACCGAGAGGCAGCGCACCGAATCCGACGAGGCCGATGCCGAGCCGGTGCATGCCCCGATGGCCGCCGACGACGAACGATCGCTGAAGGCGAAGCGCAAGGAGTCCGATCAGGCCGCGCGCAAGGACAGTCTCGTCCTGCACAAGTTCGAGTCGATCTTCTCGCTGACCGAGTTCCTCAATCTCAACCGCCGCGTCGAGGATGACGACGACGACGCGGCGAAGAAGGCCGCCGACGATCTCGACGAAGCGAGCCTGACCAAGGTACCGCAGCGCGCGCGTGCAAAACTGAAGCTGCACCTCGATCTGGCGCCTGCGGATGTGGAGATCGAGCAGCTCGCCGGCAAGCATCTCTATCCGGAATGGGATCACCGCCAGCGCCGCTATCTCGCGGATTATTGCCGCGTGCTCGCGAGCGACGCCGAGCCGGTCGCCGAGATCCCGCAATTCCTGGCCTGTCCGCAGATGCGCCGCCGCATCCGCACGGTGAAGCGCCAGTTCGAGGCGCTGCGGCCGAAGCGCGTGCACCTCACGCGGCAGATCGATGGCGACGATCTCGACATCGAGGCCGCGACCGACGCGCGCGTCGAACTGGCGGCGACGGGCGAGCATACCGATCGCGTGTACCGCGCCAGCCGCAGCCAGGAGCGTGACCTCGCCGTTTCGATCCTGCTCGATGCCTCACGTTCGACGGAAAGCGCGGTCGGCGAACGTCAGGTGATCGACATCGAGCGCGAAGCGCTGATCGCGCTCGCCTGGGGCCTCGACGCCTGCGGTGACGACACCGCCATCCACGCCTTTTCCTCGCTGCGCCGGGACCGTGTGTACGTGCAGCGCCTCAAAGACTTTGCCGAGCCGATGGGCAGCCTCGTCGAGTCGCGCATCGCAGGGCTCAGGCCCGGATTCTATACGCGGCTCGGTGCTGCCATCCGTCATGTGTCGAAGGAACTCCGGGTGCAGGCGCGGCAACGACGGCTGTTGCTGGTGATCACCGACGGCAAGCCCAACGATCTCGATCATTACGAGGGACGGCACGGGATCGAGGACACGCATATGGCCGTGCGCGAGGCGCGGCGCAGCGGTCAGACGGTGTTCGGCGTCACGATCGACAGCAAGGCGCAGGCCCCGTTCGCCCGCATCTTCGGCAAGGGCGGCTTCTCCGTCGTGCCGGAGCCGGCCAAGCTGACGGTCGCCCTGCCGCAGATTTACCGGCACCTGATCTCGGGATGAGCGATCGAACGAGACACGAAGCCCGTTCGACCGTCGCAGCCGATGACGACGGCTGGGGCGTTCTCGGTGAACTGCCGGGCGATTTCATGATGTGGGTTTTGATCGTCAGCGAGCTTCTGGTGTTCAGCGCTGCACTGCTGGCCATGCTCGCGGTCCGCGCCGGCGATCCCGTGCGCTTCGCGGCCGATCAGGCCATGCTCGACCGGACTGCCGGCGCGCTCAACACCATCGTGCTGGTGACCAGCGGCCTCTGCGCGGCCCTTGCCGTCGAGGCGCGCAGTCGCGAGGCGCGGGCGACCGCACGCCGGTGGCTGGCCGGAGCGGGCCTGCTCGGCATCGTCTTCCTGGCGGTAAAAGCAGTCGAGTACACGCACAAGGCGTCGCTCGGCATCGGCGTCGAGACCAGTCCGTTCTTCACGTTCTACTACCTTGTGACGGGCTTTCACGCGGCGCACGTCGTCGCCGGCCTCGTGCTGCTCGGGCTGGTCGCCGTGTTCGACAGCGTGCGCAATATGGAGACCGCGGTCGCGTTCTGGCACATGGTCGATCTGGTCTGGGTGCTGCTGTTTCCGATCGTCTACCTGGTGAGGTGAGGCCTTGGCGGCGCGCGCACTGGTACAGGCATGGGGTATGCTGCTGGCGCTCAGCTTCTCGACGACCGCGCTGACACTGGTCGATCGTCCGGGCGCCACGCGGATGGGGATTGCGGTTTTGGTTCTGGTCCTCGCCGGCGTCAAGGCACGGATCATTCTCGCCCGCTATCTTGGCCTTGCGGCATCGCACTTCTGGACGAGGGCGTTCGATGTTGCACTCGGTCTTTTCATCGCCATCGCCGTGGCGATCTACTTTATCGGCAAGGGAGGCTGACGCATGACGAGCCGGACCGCAGCGCCGGAAGCAGTCCGGCCGTCGATCGGGTTGCTGGCCTTCTGCTACGCGCTGATGGGCGCGGCGTGCGGCATCAACGGCGCGATGATTTCTCTCGCGGTGCCGGCCATGGCCCAGTTCGGCCTCAAGGGCCTCGTGGTGGCAGGCGGCATCGGCGCCGTGCTCGGAATTTTTCCAGCGATCTGGCTCGCACGCCGGATCGCTCAAGGCCTGAGCGAAAACTGAGGCCAGCGTGCGCGATCTCTCCGCAGCGCGGTAGCGCTACTCGCCCTTCTTCCACGGCGCGCTGCGATCCTCGAGCATGTACTGGTACAGGCGCTCGACATCGGCGATCTGCGCTTGGTTCTGCATGACCGTGACGCCCATTTCCTCGAGGCGGTTGAAGGCGCGTGACAGGCTCGGTGGCTGCATGCCGAGCCGCCCGGCGATCAGCGACTTGTCGTAGGGCAGCGTGATGCAGCACGGCCCGCTCTCGCAATCGCAGAGTTCGAGCAGGAACTCAGCCACGCGCTGCGCGCCGGTGTGCGCCTTCAGCTGCTCGACCTGCGCCACGAGTCCGTGCAGATGCTTGAAGGTCGAAGATATGACGGCGAGGGCGATTTCCGGGCGTTCGCGC
>CALFEM010000557.1 GCA_937950105.1 uncultured Alphaproteobacteria bacterium
CGAGATGCCTAAGTGACTGGAGTTCAGACGTGTGCTCTTCCGATCTTCATCGAGTGCGTCGAGATCAGCAAGTACGGACCGCACGTCAGTCGGCGAGCACGGCGATGTCGCGCACCTTGCCGTCGACGCCGTCGATCATGCCGACCTTGGTCGCCTTGCCGGTATCGAGCGCGACGGTATGCAGCACGTTGTCGGCAACGAGCCACGCCGTGTTGGCACCATCGCTGCTGGTCTGGACATCGAACGCGAAGCTCCTGGCGCCGTCGACGCCGAGCTTGCCGATCGCCTTCAGCGTACCGTCATTCGGCTTGGTCTGCTGGATCAGCGCGGCGAGCGTCGCGTCGATGTTGTACATCGCCGTCTTCTCGGGCTTGCCGTGCGAGTTGGTGTAGGCGGCCGCCACCACGTTCGGCTTCTCGCCGGCGTGCATGTCACCCTGTTCGAACGCCAGAGTGCCATCGGTCGTCACCTTGCCGCTGGTCACGTCGGCGCGCAGGTTGGTTCCATCACTGCCCATGAAGCGCAGCTTGTCTGCCGCCGGATTGAAATCGACGATCGCCTGCACCGAAGCCGGGATCATCTTGTCGAGGGTCGAGACCTTGCTCGTCTCGCCGGTCATCGGATCGATGGTGACGACTGTGCCGTCGGCCGAGACGCCGTAGAGTTTCTTGTCGGCCGGGCGCATGTCGATGCCGAGCAGACGCTCGACGCCCTTCACCGCGACGGTCTTGCCGGCGGCGGGCTGCTTCGCGTCGATCATGACCAGCATATTGTCGCCGACGAGCCCGACGGCGTTCTTGGCGAGGGCACCAGACGCGGACACGGCGAGGACCGCAGTGGTGGCAAGGGCGAGATGCGCGACTTTCATGGGAGTCTCCCTGATGATTGGGCAGAACTCGGTTTGCCCGCGGCCCGCCCCGGAGGAGGCGCCAGCGCGACGGGACCGGCCCTGCGTATGTTCTGAACACGCCAGCAGCCGCGCCCGGATGCACCGGCTATCAAAAATTTTGCGCGCTTGCCCCCGGCATGCATCCAATGGCACCGTCTCGCGCGTAGTCGAGTTAGGGATGCACACGCCCAGAGCATCCCGTGGCAAAGGATGAACGATGCACGACTATGCCGGCCTGCTGACGGCATGTGCGCGCGGCGACCGCCACGCGCTCAAGGCGCTGTTCGACGCCGAGGCCGGCCGTCTGATCACGGTCGCGCAGCGCATCGTGCGCCGCCGGGAGCTCGCCGAAGAGGTCGTGCAGGATGCCTTCGTGCTGATCTGGCAGAACGCGGCGAGCTTCGATCCCGGACGCGGCTCGGCTCGCGGCTGGATCTACACCATCGTTCGCCACCGCGCGCTCAACGTGATCCGCGATGGCGCGCGCGAGGACCTGCTCGATCCCGAGGCGGTGTCGGCCAAGGCGGAGGGCGACACCATCATCGACGATGCCTTCGAGCAGCTGGCGACATCGAGCCGCCTGCGCGCCTGTCTCGACACCATCGACAAGGAGAAGCGTGACAGCCTGCTGCTGTCCTACGTCGCCGGATACTCGCACGGCGAGATCGCCGGCCGTCTCGGCGTACCGGTCGGCACCGCCAAGTCGTGGGTCCGCCGCGGCCTTGCCGCACTCAAGGAGTGCATGGCATGAGCAACGCCGACATGAAACACGACGACATCCACATGCTGGCGGGCGAATACGTGCTCGGCCTGATGAGCGACGACGAACGCACGGCCTTCGAGCAGCTGGTCGCGACGAGCGAAGACGCGCGCATCGCGCTGGCGGCGACGCAGCAGCGGCTGCTCGATCTCGATGTTTCAGCGCCCGTGTCGGTGCCGTCGCCCGGCATGTGGGAGCGTATCGAATCCCGCATCACCGATCGCACCGGCAACGTCGACAACGTCGTCGATCTGGCCGCGCGCCGTCGCAATCTGCCGTCGCCGGATGTCGCGCCGCCGGTGTCCCGCCGCGGGTTCTGGCAGGGCTTTGCGGCGGCGAGTGTACTGGCCACCCTCGGCGGCGGCTACGGCCTTTACACGATTGCGCAGCAGAAGCCGCGCATGATCGTCGTGCTGCTCGACGCGCAGGCGCAGCCCGTCTCGCTGGTCGAGACGTACGAGGGCCAGCGCATCCGCGTCGTGCCGCTGACCAACATCGCCGTGCCGGAAGGCAAGACGCTGCAGGTGTGGACATTGCCGAGCCGTGAGCAGGGCCCGGTATCGATGGGGCTGATGCCGGCGCCGTCGGCGACCACCCTGGTCGGGCCGGAGTTGCCGACGCCGAAGCTCGAGCAGCTCTACGAGATCACCATCGAGCAGGCGGGCGGCTCGCCCACCGGCAAGCCGACCGGACCGATCGTCGGCAAGGGCTTCGCCAAGCTGCCGCAGATCTGAAGCCGAGGGGTGCTCCGTTCGGCGGTCAGGCGACCGCCAGCGTGCGCACGCTGGCGGCGCCCGCATCGCGCGCGAGCCTCTCGACGCTGGCGATGAAGCCGTCGTCTCCGGCCGCGTAGATGTCGTAGCCGGCCAGACCCGAAACATCAGCGAGGATCGCGGCGAGACCAGCATCACGGTCCTCGACAGCCCCATGCGCTTCATAGCTGAAGTGGTCGAGCGCCGCCGCATACGACCTGAGCAGGTTCTCCTGATAGAGCCCCTCGGCGTCGGCGAAACGGTGCATGGCCACGCGCGGCGCAAGCTCCAGCGACAGTGAATGCTGCAGCAGGCTCTTCACCGGCCCGAACCCCGGGCCGGCGGCCAGCAGCAGCACCGGACGCTCGGACGTATCGTCGAGCACGAAGCCGCCGAAGGGACCGCGCACGATCACCTCCGTGTTGACGGCGAGCCCGCTGAACGCCCCTTTGGCCGCCGCCGGGTCCATATCGCACAACATGTGCACCTCGATGCGGCGCTCGTCGCACGGGCAGCTGGCGGTCGGCGCGATGCGGCTCTGACCGTCGATGGTGATTTCCAGCGATTGACCGGCAAGATAGCGCAGGCGCTCGGCGCGCGGCGTCAGCAGATGCAGCGCGATGCGATTGCCACCGAGCGGTTCGACCGCGCGCACGCGCGCCGTGATGGTCTGCTCCGGAATGTCGGCAACGCCGGACAAACCAACTTCGATGGAGGTGTCGCCAACGGCCGTGTACGAGCATGCGAGCACGTAACCCTGCGCCCGTTCGGCGGCGGTGAGCGGATAGTCGTGCGGGCGCACCTTGAGCGCTTCGCCGGCCGTGACGCGGCATTTGCAGTCGCCGCAG
>CALFEM010000558.1 GCA_937950105.1 uncultured Alphaproteobacteria bacterium
TGCGCCGACGACGCGCTCCGGCGTCGCTTTCCGCTTGGCGCGCGAAGTGGTGCTGTTCGAGAGCCTGTTCAAGGCCAACAAGTGGATCTGGGTGTTCGGCTGGCTGTTCCACTTCGGCCTGCTGCTCGTGCTCATCCGGCACCTGCGCTATTTCGTCAATCCGGTGCCTGAGCTGCTGGCCATGATCCAGCCGATCGGCATCTACGCCGGCTTCGCCATGGTCGGCGGTCTCATCGGCCTGCTTGCGCGCCGTATCGTCGTGCCGCGCATCCGCTACATCAGCGCGCCGTCCGATTATCTGATGCTGGTGCTGCTGATCGGCATCGGCATGAGCGGCCTCGCCATGAAGTTCGTCTTCCACACCGATATCGTCGCTGTGAAGGCCTTCTTCACCGGCCTGATGGTGTTCGACATCCGCCCGCTGCCGAGCGACCCGGTGCTGATCGCGCACCTCTCGATGGTGGCGGCGCTGATGCTGATCTTCCCGTTCTCGAAGCTGCTGCACGGAGTCGGGCTGTTCTTCTCGCCGACCCGCAACCAGGTCGACAACCCGCGCGAGCAGCGCCACATCGCACCGTGGGCCGCCAAGCTCGAGGCATCCGCGAAGGAGGCTGCCCGTGGCTGACGCCAGCGACTACATCATCGACGGCAACGACGTCCCCGATCCGCTGGAGATGCCGGCGCTCGCCTGCGGCGCCATGGAGAAATCCAAGCCGTTCGTCGCCAAGGCCAACTTCCAGGAGCCGCTCGGCTTCCCCGGCGAACTGCTGCCGGACTGGAAGGAGCGCGCCATCGGCAAGATGGGCGAGCTTCTCGGCAAGTACCGCTCGCTGCAGGTCTATCTCGACTCGTGCGTGAAGTGCGGCGCCTGCACCGACAAATGCCACTATTTCCTCGGCACCGGCGACCCGAAGAACATGCCGGTCGGCCGCCAGGACCTGCTGCGCAAGGTCTACCGCCGCCACTTCACCTTCGCCGGCAAGTACATGCCGTGGCTGGTCGGCGCCGAGGACCTCACCGAGGAGGTTCTGGACGACTGGTACAGCTACTTCCACCAGTGCTCGCAATGCCGCCGCTGCTCGGTGTTCTGCCCCTACGGCATCGACACCGCCGAGGTTTCGATGGCGGCGCGCGAGATCATGGACTCGGTCGGCAAGGGCCAGAAGTACTGCAACGAGATCATCGGCAAGGTCTACAAGATCGGCAACAATCTCGGCCTGCCGAAAAACGCGATCGCCTCGACGCTCGAAGGTCTCGAGGAGGAACTCGAGGAAGAGACCGGCCTCAAGATTCGCATGCCGCTCGATGAGAAGGGCTGCGACGTGCTGCTGGTCACACCGTCGGCCGACCTGTTCGCCGAGCCGCACATCCAGGGCCTGATGGGCTACGCCAAGGTCTTCCACGAAGCCGGCGTCAGCTGGACGCTCTCGTCGTATGCCTCGGAAGCCGCCAACTTCGGCATGTTCATCGGCTCCTACGAGAACATGCGCGAGATCTCGCAGCGCATCCGCAAGGCGGCGCTCGACCTCGGCGTCAAGCGCATCGTGTTCGGTGAGTGCGGCCACGCCTGGCGCGTCGCCTACTCGTTCCTCAACACGCTCGCCGGACCGTTCGACTTCCTCGATCCGCGCTATCCGGTGCCGCAGCACATCTGCGAGTTCACCTACGACCTGATGAAGGCCGACAAGCTGGTCTTCGACAAGTCGAAGAACGATCAGTACCGCTTGACCTTCCACGACAGCTGCAACGTCGCGCGCGCCTCGCGCATGGGCGACATGCCGGGCGGCCAGTTCGAGATCCCGCGCGCGATCCTCCGCGCCTCGTGCAACCACTTCTTCGACATGGCCCCCGACACCATCAAGGAAAGCACCTTCTGCTGCGGTGGCGGCGGCGGCCTGCTGACCGACGATCTGATGGAGCTGCGCATCAAGGGCTCGCAACCGCGCATGCGCGCGCTGCAGCAGGTCAAGGAAGAGCACGGCGTCACCCACATGGCCGCCATCTGCGCCATCTGCAAGGCGCAGTTCACCAAGGTCATGCCGCACTACGGCTTCGAGATGGATTCGATCCTCTCGGTGCATCAGATGGTTTCCAACGCGATCGTGCTCACCGGGTCGACCCAGGCCAAGGAGCTCGAGGAAAAAACGAAAGCTGCCGCCGGCGAAAGCCGCGCCGCATAGGGAGGACTTCCTCATGAACGACATGACGAACAAGCCGAAGTCCGGCGAGCCGGCAGGCGACGATACCAAGCTGACGTTCCGCCGCTTCAAGAACGGCGAGAACATGTGGACCGGCTGGAAGGATCTGACCGAGAAGATCTTCCAGGCCGACCATTCCTACAAGTGCCCGACCTACGTGCATCGCACGCCGCCGTGCCAGGGCTCGTGCCCGTCGGGTCACGAGATCCGCGGCTGGCTCGCTATCGCGCGCCAGATGGACAAGCCGTCCGTCCCGGGCATGAAGTGGCAGGAGTATGCGTTTCAGCGCATGGTCGAGGCCAACCCGTTCCCGGCCACCATGGGTCGCGTCTGCCCGGCTCCGTGCGAGGACGGCTGCAACCGTAACGAGGTCGACGACTTCGTCGGCATCAACGCGGTGGAGCAGTACGTCGGCGACTGGGCGAATTCCAACACGCTGAAGCTGCCGGCCGCCGGCACCTTCACCGGCAAGAAGGTCGCCGTGATCGGTGGCGGCCCGGCCGGTCTCGCCGCAGCCTACTTCCTGCGCCGCAAGGGCCACGCCGTCTCGATCTTCGAGGCGCACGACAAGCTCGGCGGCATGATGCGCTACGGCATTCCCGGCTACCGCACGCCGCGTGACATGCTCGACACCGAGATCCAGCGCATCCTCGACATGGGCGTCGATGTCCGCCTCAACACCAAGGTCGGCCGCGACGTGACCGTCGAGGAACTGGAAGGCGCGTTCGACGCGATCTTCTGGGCGGTCGGCGCGCAGAAGGGCCGCGGCCTGCCGGTCCCGGGCTGGGAAGGCACCGAGAACTGCATCACCGGCGTCGAATTCCTCGACGCCTTCAACCAGGGCTGGGTCGCGGGTACCGCCAAGAAGGTCATCGTCGTCGGTGGCGGTGACACCTCGATCGACGTCGCCTCGGTCGCCCGCCGCCTCGGCCACATCACGCACAAGGCCGAGAAGGACATCGACGCCCACAACGTGCTCGGCTTCACCGCCCACGACGTCGCCGGAGATCGGAAGAGCGTCGTGTAGGGAAAGAGTGTAGATCTCGGTGGT
>CALFEM010000559.1 GCA_937950105.1 uncultured Alphaproteobacteria bacterium
GGACAACGTCGCACATCTGAAGGGTGGTGGTCCGCTGGCCGAGTTCCTGACGCGGCATCCCCGCCGCGCGCTGTCGGCCGACGAGGCGACAGCTCTCGCCACGCACATGGCAGCCATGCTGCAGACCGGCTTCATCTATCAGGAGAAGTGCACCGGTTGCCACGACCGCGCGGCGGTGCTGGCAAGGCGCGAACTGATCGAGCGCGATGGTGTGCTGGTGGGTCGCTATACGGGCCGGAATATCGAGGAGTTCCTCGCCAACCACGGGCGGCTGACGGCGGACGAGGCGGCGACGGTGCTGTCCATGCTGCATCGCCAGTTGCGCGACCAATAGCGGGCGGGGTTGGCGCTATCGTTCAGGGCTGTGTGAGCCAGCCGTTCAAGGCATCGTTCACGGCTTCGGGAGCTTCGAGCGTCGAGAGATGGCCGCAGCCCGGCACGACGACGAGGCGCGATCCGCGAATACCATTGGCGATCTCTTCGGCGAGCGGCGGCGGCGTCAATTGATCCTCGGCACCGACCAGAACCAGCGTCGGGCAGGTGATGGCGGCGAGCGTCGGCCGGCTGTCGGGGCGCGCGGCGATCGCCGTTTGCTGGCGGGCAAAGCCGCCGGTCCCGGTCGCCTCGGCCATGGCCAGAAACGTCGTCAGCAGTTCGGCATCGTCGGCCCGTGACGGCGCCACCAGCTTCGCGAACATTTCGCGCGCCGGCACGCCGACGCCCTTTTTCTCCGCCAGAGCAACGAGGCGGCGGCGGTTCTCACTCTGCTCGGGCATGTCGGCGCGGGCAGAGGTGTCGAGCAGGGCAAGGCGTTCGACGCGTTCCGGCGCCTGGCGCATGATCTCGAAGGCGATGTAGCCGCCCATCGACAGGCCGGCGAGCGCGAACCGGGGTGGAGCATCGGCGAGAATGCGGCCGGCGATGGAAGCGACGCTGGCGTCGCCCGCGTGGTCGGCCACGTGGATGACGCAGTCCAGCGCAGCGATCTGCGCCCGGAACAAGTCGGCAGTGCACAACAGGCCGGGAACGAGTACGAGGTCCTTGGCGGGGATGGGCGCGGGCATGGGCATCCTTTCCCTGGGCCACAGGGCAACCGCCGATCCGCTCCGGTGGTTCCGTTCCGTCCCCGGACGGCGCGGCGTACTGCCACAATCGGTAGAGAACTTGTACGCATCCCTTGCCTTTTTCTGGTGCCTGTGCAAGCACGACTGCGGCGAAAGCGCAGGGGATCGCGAGCCCGAGATTCGCTTGATCCCTTTTCCCGAAAGCCACTTGCTTTTGTTTTGCCGCTTTATGGCAATGCTCTCCCCTGCGCTTCTGTCAGCAAGGCCACCCGACGCCCGCGATGCGGCTTTCCCCATGGAACCGCCGCACGGGCTCGCCGCGCATGGCCGCGACGAAGAACGGAGAGATGTTTTTTGGAACCGACGACCTTCGCTGAGCTCGGGCTCAGCCCCAAGGTGCTGGCCGCCATCGAGGCTGCCGGATACGCCTCGCCGACGCCGATCCAGGCCGCGGCCATACCGGTGGCGCTGACGGGCAAGGATGTGCTCGGCATCGCCCAGACCGGAACGGGCAAGACGGCCGCCTTCGTCATGCCGATGATCTCGCGGCTGGAGACGGGCCGCGCCCGCGCCCGCATGCCGCGCTCGCTCATTCTGGCGCCGACGCGCGAACTTGCCGCCCAGGTGGCACAGAGCTTCGAGAAGTACGGCGTCAATCACAAGCTCGACGTGGCGCTGCTGATCGGCGGCGTGTCGATGGACGACCAGGTCAAGAAGCTCGACCGCGGCGTCGATGTGCTGATCGCCACGCCCGGCCGCCTGCTCGACCACTTCGGCCGTGGCCGCGTGATGCTGATGGGCGTCGAGATCCTCGTTATCGACGAGGCCGACCGCATGCTCGACATGGGCTTCATTCCGGACATCGAGAAGATCTGCAAGCTGCTGCCGCCGCGCCGTCAGACGCTGTTCTTCTCCGCCACCATGCCGGCCGAGATCACGCGTCTCGTCAACACGTTCCTCAAGGACCCCGTGCGTATCGAGGTGGCCAAGCCCGCGACCACCGCGAAGACCATCACGCAGCGTTTCCGCCTCTGCTCGAACGGCGAGGACTGGGCCAAGCGCGAGGCCCTGCGCGAGCTGATGCGCGTCGAGGACGTGCGCAACGCCATCATCTTCTGCAATCGCAAGCGCGATGTCGCGATCCTGCTGAAGTCGCTGCTGAAGCACGGCTTCAATGCCGGCGCGCTGCATGGCGACATGGACCAGAAGAGCCGCATGGAGACGCTCGACAAGTTCCGCTCGGGCGAGATCACCTTCCTGGCGGCGAGCGATGTTGCCGCGCGCGGTCTCGACATTCCGGACGTCAGCCACGTCTTCAATTTCGACCTGCCGTGGCAATCGGACGACTACGTGCACCGCATCGGCCGTACCGGCCGCGCCGGCAAGCTCGGCTACTCGGCGTCGCTGGTCACGCTCGACGACCTGAAGCTGCTCAAGGACATCGAGAAGATCACCGGCGAGGACGCCATCTGGCTCGGCGATGCGCCGACCGAGGACGATTTCGCCGACGCCGGCAAGAGGAAGCGCGGCCGTGGCGGCCGTGGCGCCCCCGCCGGCCGTGGCGGCCGTGGCGAACGCGACCGTCCGCGCGATCGCCGCGAGGCTCGTGGCGAACCGGCGGATGCACCGGCTCGCGAACACGCCGAACGGCCCGAGCGTTCGGAACGCCCAGACCGTCCGGAACGCACGGAGCGGCCGGAGCGTCGGCGCCGTCCCGCCGAGGCGATCCCCGGTATGGGCGATCAGCCCGAGGGCACGACGCCGGACATCATTGCCATCGCTGATGAAGGTGCCGGCGGTGAAGGTGCTGCCGCGACGCGCCGCCGTCGGCGCCGTGGACGCGGCGGGCGTAGCCGGGAGGGCGATGCCGGCGTTCACGTTGCCGGCAGCGAAACCACGACCAGCGCTTCGGACGCGGGCAACGAAGCCGTCGGTGCGGAGCCCGTCGCCCGTGGTGACGAAGCGCCGCGCGCCCCGCGACCGCCCCGCGACGGCCGTGAACCGCGCGAGCGTCACGAGCTGCGCGAGCCCCGCGAACGGCACGAGCATCGCGAACCGCGGGAGGCACACGAGCAGCGTGCTCCGCGCGAGCATCGCCCGGCGCGCGAAGCCCGGCCGCCGCGCGACGCGCAGCGCGGTGCCGAGCCGCAGCGTGAGATCGGAAGA
>CALFEM010000560.1 GCA_937950105.1 uncultured Alphaproteobacteria bacterium
ATGCGCTCCGCGCGCGGCGAGCGGCCGGGCGAGAGCGGCAAGACGTGGAGCCGCAGCGGCCAACCGGATCAGAGCTATCAGGGCTTCCGCCGCTACATGACCGGCGTGTTCTCGTATGCGGGAACGTACAGCCTCGCGCGCGAACTCATATCACTCCCCGACACGACCCGTCCCGAGATCGGCGACGTCGTCATCAAGGGCGGATTTCCGGGGCACGCTGTGCTGGTGATCGATGCCGTCGACAACCCGTCGACGGGCGAGCGCCGCTTCCTGCTGGCGCAGAGCTACATGCCGGCGCAGGACATCCACGTGCTGAAGAACCCTGCCGCCCACGACGGCTCACCCTGGTACGCCGCGCCGGTCTCGTGGCCGCTCGTCACGCCCGAATGGACCTTCCCCGCCGGCAGTCTCAAGCGCTGGCCTTGAACGCGAAGCGAACCCGGCGCCACCCCGTTACGGCGCGAACACGAGAAACACGAACGTCACGAACAGCACGAGGTGAACGAAGCCCGGCAGGATGTTGGTGCGCCCCGAAGCGAAGGTGGCGAGGCTGACGCCGAAGGTCAGCACCACCAGCACCATGTCGCGCGGTTCGAGACCGAGCGCCAGCGGCTGGCCGAGATAGATCGACAGCGCGCCGACGGCGGGAATCGTCATGCCGATGGAGGCGAGCGACGAGCCGAGCGCGAGATTGAGGCTCTTCTGCAATTCGTTGCGGCGCGCGGACTTGAGCGCCGCGATCGACTCCGGCATCAGCACCAGCATGGCGACGAACAGGCCCACAGCGGCGAACGGCGCGCCGAGCGCGGCGACCAGTTGCGTGATCGGCTTGCCGAGCAGCTTGGCGAGCAGCACGACGGCGGTGAGCGCGACCATCAGCATCAGGGCGCTGTAGACGGCCTCACGGCTCGATGGCTCATGGTCGATTTCGGCGGCAGCCTCGCTCGCGACGGGCCCCGGCAGGAAGTAGTCGCGATGGCGCACCGTCTGCACGTAGAGAAACACGGCGTACAGCACCAGCGTCGCGATGCTCACGTAGACGAGCTGCTTGCTCGAATAGTAGGGCCCGTATTCGCTCACCGTGAAGGCCGGCAGGATCAGCGTCAGCGTCGCCAGCGGCATCAGCACGACGAGGTATGAGATGGCGCCGGTCACTCGGAAGCCTGGTTCCCCGTAGCGGAAGCCGCCGACGACGATACAGAGGCCGACGAGACCGTTGCACACGATCATCAAGACGGAGAGCACCGTATCGCGCGTCAGCGTGGCGCTGCCCTCGCCCGCCAGCATGATCGACAGGATGAGCGCGACCTCGATGACCGTCACGGCGACCGTGAGCACCAGCGTTCCGAACGGTTCACCGACGCGGTGGGCGATGACCTCGGCATGATGCACGGACGAGAAAACCGCCAGCACCAGCACGAGGGTCGCGGCGATCGAAAGTCCGGCAGCAAGATCGGGAGACAGAGAGCCTTGGGCTAACAGCGCGACAACGGCGAAGGCCAGCGATGCGATCGGCCCGACACGGTCGAGCAGTCCATCGATCATCCTCGCCATTCAGCCTCCAGGGACGCGCGTCACCCGTCCGGAACGTAGCATTGCAACGGCTCCCTGCACCACGCAAATTCCGACGCCCGCCTGAGTGACGAGCCCCGAAACCGTGCAGGTCAGACCGCTGCGGAGAGCATGGCTGCCCGCTCAGGCGCGCGCGTCACGGACCGCAGAGGAGAGTGCCTCGGCGAACAGGTCGAGCCAGTCGTCGCCGCCGCAGCTGACGCGGATGCAGCGATTGAGCGGCGCCACGCCCGGCATGCGGATGAACACCTGCCGCGCCAGCACACCATCGAGAACGCGTTTCGCGTGGGCGCCGTCGCCGCCGCAGTCGATGGCGACGAAGTTGGTCGCCGATGGCAGTGGTGCGAGACCGTTGGCGCGCGCGATCGCCGAGATGCGATCGCGGGCGCGCGCGATCTTTCCGACAGCCTCGGCGGGCCAGGCCTGATCGGCGAGCGCCGCCCGTGCGCCGAGTTGGCTGGTGCGCGACATTCCGTAGTGGTTGCGCACCTTTTCGAACGCGCGGATCAGGCTTGCCGGACCGAAGCAGAAGCCGACGCGGGCGCCCGCAAGCCCGTACGCTTTCGAGAACGTCCGGTAGCGCAGCACGTTCTGACGATCGAGATCGATGGCCGGCAAGGTGCCCGGAGGCGCCGTGTCGCCATAGGCTTCGTCGAGGATCAGCAGCATGTCGGCGGGCACGGCCTCGATCAGCCGCTGGACCTCGTCCGCCGGCCACCACGAGCCCATCGGATTGTCCGGGTTGGAGACGTAGAGCACGCGCGCCTTCTCGCGCTTGGCGGTGTCGAGCAACGCCGCGAGATCCTCGCGGTCGTCGCGATAAGGCACGCGCACGAGGCGTCCGCCGTGCATGGCGACGTGGAAGTTGAAGGTCGGATAGGCGCCGTCCGACGTGACCACGGTTGCGCCGAGCGGCAGCACGAGCTGCAGCGTGTTGCCGAGCAGGCCGTCGATGCCTTCGCCGATGACGACGTTGTCGATGCCGACGCCGATGTGCCGCGCCACGGCCGCGCGCAGGTCATGGCTCTCGGGATCGGCATACATCCACGCGCCCGCCGCCGCCTCTCGCATCACCTCGATGGCCTTCGGCGACGGACCGAACGTGCTCTCGTTGGCGCCGAGGCGCGCGCGGAACGCCTTGCCGGACGCCCGCTGCAGCGCTTCCGGCCCGGTGAACGGCACGGTCGTGGGCAGAGCCGCGATGAAATCCTTGACCAGCGGGTGTGACATGATCGGGCGTCCTTCCTCGAACGGCAGCCTTCTTTGAAATGGGCTGCTCCGGCGAGGCGGACTTGACCAGATCGCTCCCGCCTCCGCAAGAACCGCTGGTCTGGTGTTCCGCGAGGCTGGTGGTGCTCCGTTTCAGACATCCGCCTCCCGTGCGGAAGCCGCCGAGGCGCAGATTCGGCACCATGCCGCAACCGGGACCGGGCGCAGTGACGCCGGGCTAGATCAGGCCGAGTTCGGCGAGTTCGCGGCGCATGCGCTCGGGCATCTGCGCAAGGCCCCTGGTGCAGCGTCCGCCAAGGTCTGCAGGCGCATCGTCTGCGCTCAGGTAGCGCCAGCCCTGGAAGGCGCGCCGTGGTGTCGGCCGCACCGCCACCAGCGGATCGTCCAGCTCGATGTTGCAGCAGGCGGCACCATTGTCGCGCACGCCCTCCGACAGGCCGACGATGCGCTGGCGCACCTGGATGACGCCCTTGATGACCCAGTAGAGCGAGCCGCCGTCGAGCAGTTCCTCGACCCGTTTCGGCGTCTGGAAGGTCGCGTGGACGATGCGGGCGGTCTTGTCCTTGCGGCGACGCTCGGCGAGTCGCGCCGTCTGCCATGCCGCCAGATCCTCGACAGAGGCAGCGCCGACACAGAGTTTCACCAGATGCAGCGTCATTGATCGTCGCCCGCTATCCCCAGCACCTGAACCTCAATTGGCCGGCCGGCAGAGCCCCGTGTACTGCGCGAAGATCGGCTGACCGAGCAGGCCGAGATGGCGCGAGTGCACCGCCGGATACGCCCCCGTCGCGGGATCGCGATCATAGATCGTCGTCAGGTTCAGAAACCCCTCCGGCACCACCTCGAGGAAATGATTGGCATTGAGCGCACGGATCACCCGAAGAGTCGCGCTCGGAGCATCTGAACTCGCGGTGCGCAGACGGGCGCTCTGCTGCTCGAGATCGATGTCGACGATCGAGAACCGCAACGGCAGGGGGGCCCGCGAGACGAACGTGCCCCCTACGTACGACGACGACGTGCCGCCCTCGAACTCGCAGGCGATCGCCGTCTCGATGCCCTCGGCACGGACGGACGCCGTGGGTAGCGAAAGGCCCGTAACCGCCGCCAGCATCGCTGCGAGCAAGAAAAACGCGCGCATTGTCCCTCCCGTCCGTCCCAAGCGTTCCGGCGCCGATCTTCAGCCTTGCCGGAGCGCGGCGCAACCCCGCGATTGCCGCCAACATGCGGCCCCTGCGCCAGCCCGTCCACGACCTGCGTCGAATGGCGGCCCGGCCGGTCGAGCGAGCCTGTGGATTGCCTTGATTGCTCCTCATTGACCCCCTACCGCTTTGCCTTAAACGTCTGTGTGAACCGGGATCGCATCACCGTGCCCGGGCGGACACGCAACCTACGGTACAGATGACGACCAACGCCCAACGCTCGAGCTTGCCGCTGCGTATGTCCGCCGCGGCCCTTGCCGGCGTGGTGGCGTGCCTTGCCGCGGCGGCTCTTCTCTTGCCCGGCGCCCCGGTTGCGAACGCGCAAGGGTTCTCCTGGCCCTGGGAGACGGAGAAGCCGCGCCCGGCGCCACCGCGCGATGCCGCGCCACGCGAGCCCATCCCCCGCGAGCCGATCCCGCGCGATACCCTGCGCGCGCCGCCGCCGCGCACCGCACCCGCTCCCGCGACGGCGGGCAACGGCTGGGAGCCCGAGAAGTCGTCGATCTGCCTGAGGCTCGAACAGCGCCTCGTGCAGGAATCCCAGCGCGGCACGCAGAGCCAGAGCGTGCTGCCGCGCATCGAGAACGATATCCGCCAGAACCAGGCGAACGTGCGCACGCTTCAGACCAAGCTCGATCGCGCCGACTGCTACGAGTGGTTCCTGTTCACCAAGCAGCTGCGCAACTCGCGCGAGTGCCGTGCCCTCGTCAACGAGGTCGAGGACGCCAAGCGCCGCCTCGCCGAACTCGAGGCCGAGAAGCAGGAGGTGGTCGGGTCCAGCGGCCGCACCTACCAGGACGAGATCGTGCGCGAGCTTGCCCGCAACAATTGCGGCGCGAGCTACACGCAGGAGGCGCGGCGTCGCGAGGGCAGCAGCTCGCAGAGCTTCTGGCAGGACGAGGACAGCGGCAGCGGCGGCATGGGCAACCGCTTCAACTCGGTGCCGTTCGCGACCTACCGCACGGTGTGCGTGCGGCTCTGCGACGGCTACTACTTCCCGATCAGCTTCTCGACGCTGCCGAACCACTTCCAGCGCGATGCCGAGGCGTGCCAGTCGAAGTGCGCGGCACCGGCGCAGCTCTACTATTACCAGAACCCCGGCGGCGCCGTGGACCAGATGCAGGCATTCGAATCGAACGAGAAGTACACCAAGCTGCGCACCGCGTTCCTGTACCGCAAGGAGTTCGTCTCCGGCTGCTCATGCAAGCAGACCGAATACGTTCCGCAAACGCCGGCCCCCGGTGGGACGATCCGTCAGGGCGATGCATCGGGCGGCGCCGCTTCAAGCGGTGCAACGGGTAGCACCGACGCCAGGCGCGGCCCCCAAATCGGCGAAGCCTTCGATCCCTGGCGTCCGCGCTGAGGTCTTGCAGCCGCCCCCTATACTGAAGACTTGAGCCGCGCCAGCGCTCGCTCGCGCCCGATGAACGGCAACAGGTGCTTCAGCTCCGGCCCCGCCTCGCGCCCGGTCAGTGCCAACCGCAGTGGATGAAACAGCGCGCGTCCCTTCGCTCCCGTCGCCTGCTTCACCGCGTTGGTCCACGCGCCCCAGGTCGTCTCGTCCCAGGGCTCCGCCGGCAGGAGGGTGGCAGCCGTGGCGACGAGGCCCGCATCCTCGATCACGGGTGAAATTGTGCCGGTGGCGATGTCCCACCAGGCGCGCGCGTCGGCGAGCGTCTCGACGTTGCCGCGCACCGCGTCCCAGAACGCCTCGCCGCCGCCGACGCCGAGCGCTGCGAGCCGCTGCGCGATCGGCGCATATCCCGTGCGATGCAGCAGCCGCGCGTTGAGCTGATTCAACTCGGCGACATCGAACCGGCCGGGTGCCAGCGAGATCTTGTCGAACGAGAATTGCGCCGCGAGTGACGCGAGATCGGAATGCGCCTCGATGGCGTCCGACGTGCCGACGAGGGCCGCGTGCGAGAGAACCGCCATCGGCTCGAGCCCGGTCTCACGCAATCCCTCGATCGACAGCGCGCCGAGACGCTTCGACAGCGCCTGCCCCTGCGCATCGACCAGTAGCGAATGGTGCGCGAACACCGGCGGCACCGCGCCCAGCGCCTCGAACAGCGCGATCTGCACGCCCGTATTGGTGAGGTGGTCGCCGCCGCGTATGACGTGTGTGATGCCGAGCTCGATGTCGTCGACGACGCTGGTGAACGTGTAGAGGTAGCTGCCGTCGGCGCGGATCAGCACGGGATCGGAGAGCGAGCCGAGATCGACCGTCTGGTCGCCGCGGATGGCATCGTTCCAGGACACCAGCGTCGGCAGCGGCACGATGCCGTCACTGCCCTCGGTATTCGGCAATCGGAAGCGCCAGTAGGGCGAGCGGCCTTCACCTTCGAGGCGCGCGCGCTCCTCCGCGCTCATGCGCAACGAGGCACGATCGTAGATCGGCGGCGCGCCGCGCGCCATTTGCCGTTTGCGCCGCCGCTCCAACTCGTCCTCGCTCTCGTAACAAGGGTAGAGCAGGCCGGCGGCCTTCAGCTTGTCGGCGGCGGCATCGTAGCGCGCGATACGATCCGACTGGCGCACCTGCCACGAGATGTCGAAGCCGAGCCACGCGAGATCGCGCCGGATCCCCTCGGCGAACTCTTCCGTCGAGCGTTCCCGGTCGGTGTCGTCGAGGCGCAGCAGGAAGCGCCCGTCGCTCTTCAGCGCGAAGAGATAGTTCAGGACCGCGGTGCGGATATTGCCGATGTGCAGCCGGCCCGTGGGGCTCGGCGCGAAGCGAACGATAGTGCTCATGCTCAGAACGCCTCCCCGCCGTCGGCGCGCGGCGCCGTGATGCCGCTCGGCGCCTTCGCGCTCGCGGCCTCGACGGACTCCGGCGACAGCTTCTCGCGGAAGCGGTTGGTGATCGGGTAACGGCGATCGCGGCCGAACGAGCGCGAGGTGATCTTGACGCCGGGTGCCGCCTGCCTCCGCTTGTATTCCGAGATGTAGAGCAGCCGCTCGACCTTCTGCACTATCTCCGGCGCATGCCCGCGCGCGATGATCTCGGAGAGGCTCATCTCGTTCTCGACGAGGCAGCTCAGAATGTCGTCGAGCGCGTCGTAGGGCGGCAGGCTGTCCTGATCGGTCTGGTTGTCGCGCAGCTCGGCCGAGGGCGCGCGCGTGATGATATTCTCCGGGATCACCTCGCCCTTCGGCCCCTTCGCACCCTCGGGCAGATGCGCGTTGCGCCAGCGCGCGATGCGATAGACCTCCGTCTTGTAGAGGTCCTTGACCGGATTGAAGCCGCCGTTCATGTCGCCATAGAGCGTCGCGTAGCCGACCGACATCTCGCTCTTGTTGCCGGTGGTGACGACCATGCTGCCGAGCTTGTTGGAGATCGCCATGAGAATGGTTCCGCGCGCGCGGCTCTGCAGGTTCTCTTCCGTGATGTCGCTCGCAAGCCCTTTGAACATGTCGCCGAGCGCGCTCGTGAAGCCTTCGACGGGTGCGGCAATCGGCACGACGTCGTAGCGGATGCCGAGCGCCTTGGCGCAGGCCGCCGCATCGGTCAGGCTTTCCGCCGACGTGTAGCGATAGGGCAGCATGACGGCATGCACGCGCTTCGGGCCGAGCGCATCGACGGCGAGCGCCGCGACGAGGGCTGAATCGATGCCGCCCGAGAGGCCGAGCACGACACCGGGGAAACCGTTCTTGTCGACGTAATCCCTGAGGCCAAGCATGCACGCCTGATACGCGGCGGCCGAACCTTCCGATGCGCGTGCGCGCTCACCGATCGCGCAGCTCCAGTCACCGTCCTCGTCGCGCGACCATTCGGTCAGCACGATGGCTTCGCGCCACTGCGGCAGTTGCACACGCAGCGAGCGATCCGCGTCGAGCACGAACGAACCGCCGTCGAACACCAGTTCGTCCTGCCCGCCAACCTGATTGACGTAGCCGAGCGGCAGCCCCGTCTCGGTCACGCGCGCCACCGCCACGTTGAGGCGCACATCCACCTTCTTCCAGTCGAACGGCGAACCGTTCGGCACCAGCAGCATCTCGGCGCCGCATTCGTCGAGGCACTCCGTCACCTCGTCCTTCCAGATGTCCTCGCAGATCGGCACGCCGATGCGCACACCCTTGAACGAGATCGGACCGGGCAGCGGGCCGGCGGTGAACACGCGCTTCTCGTCGAACGGGCCATAGTTCGGCAGATCGACCTTGAAGCGCAGCGCCGTCACCTCGCCGCGCTCGATCAAGGCGACCGCGTTGTAGAGCGATCCGTTCTCCGGCCAGATGGTGCCGAGCAGCACGGCCGGACCATCTCCCAACTCGCGCGCGAGGGCGAGCACGCGCGCCTTCACCGCCTGCTGGAACGCCGGCTTCAGCACGAGGTCTTCCGGCGGATAGCCGGTGACGAACAGCTCCGGGAACACGACCAGATCGGCGCCGAGCCGCGCCGCCTCGGCCCGCGCCTCGATCACCTTGAGCGCATTGCGCTCGATATCCCCGACCGTCGGATTCAACTGCGCGAGGGCTATTTTGAGTGTGCTTGTCTTGCTCATGGCCGCGGAGACTATGCGGGGAGGGCAGCGGTGTGCAATGCGGGATGTTGAGCCAGACCGCCGATGTTGGCACTTTCAGAATACCAGCCGCAGCAAGAACGATGCGACCGATCCAAGCCACGAAAACATCGACGGGAGCGCTTCGATCAGCCCGCCCACCCAAGCAACGGTCGCGGTGCCGGCACCGATGATCAGGCGCCTCGCCCATTTGAACAGCTTTTCGCCGTCCGGTCCGCCTTGTTTCTTTGCGGCCTTTTCAAAGCCCTTGCCAGCATTGCGGGCATACCCATCGAGCCCGTGCCCTATCGGCGCGATGTAGCCCTTCACATGAGACAGCGCCACTTCGAAGATCTTCTTGAGCGTATTGTTAGTGCTTTCCAGAGCATCGAGCTGGCGAGCTTCCGACAAGGTAGCGGGCAGGCTTTCTGGTGCACCCTTGGCTTCAGGAAGCGGGGCAGTGATCGCGGCGAGCGCAACAGACAATTCCGGAACGACGAATTTCTGAGCTTCACGCCCCTCAAGTTCCATGACGATGCTCGTCGCAAAGCCCAACGCCTTCTGCAACTGCTGCGACTCGAACTTGTCCTGTGCTGCGTTGCGCTTGAACTGCCGCCATTTAGGAAACTGCCGCATCGTGCGTTCGAACTGCAGCGTCAGCGCGCGATAGGATTTTGCCAGCAGCGTCGGCCACTCCTCGTTGACCGTCGCCGAGTACGTCTCCAGCAACTCCTCGATATGAGCAACGCGAAACAATTCGTCTTGGGTGGGCACAGTGTCAGGGATGCGCTCGGAAACGCGGCGAAGTAATTTCACAGCCCGCCGGTCGACGTTGCCCGCGTCCTCGCAATCGTCGGCGAGATCGCGGAATGCCTGCTGACAGGCGCGCAAAGCGGCCGTGATCGACTCCCCGTCGAGGTCGACCGCCGGAGCTTCTGACGGCAAACCTATCCTGCCGTCAGCAAGAACGACAGGCTCGATGGCCGCCGGCTGAGGTTTCGGAACCTTCGGCGGCTGGCGGTGCACCATCATTTCCAGGTTGATCTGCCCCTCGGTCGGGAAAGGCAAATCGGACGTGACGTGCGCCTCCGCGACGAGCCGCTTGATCTCGGCGTTGGCGACGGCGGGGCCACGCGCCCAGACTTCGTCTGGAATGAGCGCGATGGCAACCTCGAGATTTTCGCGAGCCTTTCCCTTGAGCTTCGGGAACGGTGTGCGGCCCTTCAGAACCGCCTCATACCAATCCACCCAGAAGTCCCAGTCGTCACCCTGCGCGAGTAGTGCCGCACGCATGGCCCGCCAATGATCAGCTATCTTCTTCGGTGTTTCAGCACGTATTACGCCATGTCGCTCGCCATCATTCTTTCGCAGCCAGATCGGCTTCGCTCGAGCGAGCGATGTGGCTGTAACCCCGTTCGAAAGAGCGGCGACGTCGGCAGCGGCGGCGGTGTTGGCGGTATTGGCGGCGTCGTCGGCTTCGGCAACGGTGTCACCGGTGTAGCGAGCCGCGTCGGCGGCGGAGTACGTGGCGTCGGCGGCGGCGGCGAAGGCGAAGGCGGCAGGGGCGTCAGTACAGGCCACGGCGGAGGCAGCTGCGCGGGCGGCGTAGTAGGAAGCGGGGGCGTTGGCGGCGGCGTGGACGTCCGCGCGACTAGCCGAGCGGATCGCGGAACGCAGCTCGCTAGATCGGGTTGGGTGAACAGCGACAACCCGCGACAACGCAGTCGCCCGAAATACCGCGAGCGTTAACCCAGCTCGGCGTGAGGCTGGAAGTGCTGGCACATCGGCCAACGGCAGCATCCGCAGCGCCGCTCGCGCGGCAATGGCGACGGCATCCCTCTGCCGAGTGTTCTCCGGCCGGGCCTCAAGCCATCGACGCAGGTCGCTGCTCGATTTGATCTCGACCATCGCCCCGCTCCGCGCCCCTGTGCCCATCAGCGCCGACATGCGAATCGATAGGACGGCGGAAGGCCGCGCACAATGACGCGCTCACGTACTTGCTGCCGCCCCTCAAGCCTTGCGCTTCTTCGGCTTCCAGGTCAGCAGCTCGCGCACGTGGTCGTCGGAGGTCGCGGGGTAGACCATGCCGCGCTTGATGACGTAGACCCAGTCGAGGTGCGGCGAGGAGGCGAGGTCTTCCGGCGTCACGGCTTCGAGCAGGTCGGCGAAACCGGTCGCGAACTCCCACATGATTTCGCTCTGCTCCTCGGCCGAGAACTCGTTCCAGTCGGCGGGCAGGAACGCGCGCAGATCCTCGCGGAACACGATGTCGGAGAGGAACTCCGGCGGCAGGCGCTGCTCGCCCGCCATGTCCAGCAGCGTTTGCACGAAGCCCATCTGCACGAGGCCCGAGCAGATGAACTTGTTCGGTGGCGGCAACTGGCGATCAAGGCGCGCCTGGATGGCGCGCGTCGGCCCGTAGACACGGCTTTTCATGCCGAAGGCGATGTCGGCCAGCAGCTCGCGCGCGAGCTTGAGGATGGTCGCGTAGCTGTAGGTCGATTTGATGGTGTTGAGCATGCGCCCGCGCACGCGGCTCTGCACCTCGTCGTTGAACCAAGGCTTCGACATGCGCTTGATGCCGACGATGGAGCGGCGATCGTTGACGTAGTCCATGAAGTTGGTGAGATCGACGCCGCCCGACGCGCTCTCGATGACGAACGAGTTGTTGAAGCCGCGCTCCTGGTGCGGGACGAGGAACACCAGCGCGGCATGGCTGAAGCTGCCCTTGGTCGCCCAGCGGATCAGCCACGACTTGAAGTCGCGGTTCTTGCGCGTCAGCACCACGTCGGAGCGCTGCAGGTAAGGACCTGAAAGGAACGCGCTGACCGGCATCGGCCATTGCGGGGGTGCGCCCTTCGCGGGCGGCTCGGCCGGTGCGGCGATGGCCGCAGCCGGGTGTGCATCTTCGAGCGAAGGCGCGGTCGAAGCGGCAGCGCCTTGTAGTCCGGCGGCAACGTCGGCGGAACGAGCTTCGCCCTTCGTCGCGGCGTCGGTAGCGGTGACATCGATTGCCTTGGCGCCGGGCGAAATGTCCGTCGCTTCGGGCATCGGCGCCGGCGCGCTGCCACCCTCCACCGCTCCGTCCGTTGCGGCAATGTCTTCCTCGGCCGGCGCCGCCGCCGCGATGGCATTCTCCGCCGCGCTCACCTGCACCGGGGCGGCCGGTTCGGCTGCGGCGGGCGCGGGCGTCACCACGGCCGCCTCGCTCACGGCAGCGCTCTCCACCGCGCGTCCGGCGAGCGTGAAATGGCTGCCCGCCGGCTGCCATTCGTCGAGCCCCGGCCGCCAGACATGGTCGCTCGCCTCGAGCAGGCCGCCGGACGCCGCATCCAGCATCTCGGAATCGGTAAAGGGGCCGTGCTGCTCGCCGGCGCGAAGCACGAACCAGTCGGTGATGGCGGAGGAGGTCATGGGATGAATCGCGTCTGGCAAAGCAATCTACCGGCCCACGCCCTGGTCCGGACGGGAAAACGGCCCGCGCCACGCAATCGCGACGCGGGCCGTTTCACTTGACCGCTAAAGCAGGATCACGCCGATGCTGTGGCAGCGAGCGGCGAGGACCCGCCGCGTGCCGCGCGAAGCCCTTTCAGCCGGTCGGCGACCATGAAGGCGATTTCCAGGCTCTGCTCGGCGTTGAGGCGCGGATCGCACAGCGTCTCGTAGCGCTGCGACAGGTCGGTATCGACGATCTTGGCCGCACCGCCCGTGCATTCCGTCACGCTCTGGCCGGTCATTTCGAGATGCACGCCGCCCGGATGCACGCCCTCGCCCTGCACGATGTCGAAGAAGCGCTCGATCTCCTCGCGCACGCGGCCGAGCGGGCGGGTCTTCTCGCCGGTCGAGGCCGTGATGGTGTTGCCGTGCATCGGGTCGCACATCCAGATGACCTTGCGGCCCTCGCGCTTCACCGCCTTGACCAGCTTCGGCAGGTGCTTGTCCACCTTGTCCGAACCGAACCGCGCGATCAGCGTCAGGCGGCCGGGCTCGTTCCTCGGATCGAGGATGTCGATCAGCTTCATCAGGCCATCTGGCTCGAGCGTCGGTCCACACTTGAGGCCGATCGGATTGTAGAGCCCACGCAGATACTCGACGTGCGCGTGGTCCGGCTGGCGCGTGCGGTCGCCGACCCAGAGGAAGTGTGCCGAGGTGGCGAACACGTTGCCGCTCCCCATCAGTCCGTCGCGGCGCGTCA
>CALFEM010000561.1 GCA_937950105.1 uncultured Alphaproteobacteria bacterium
CGACCACCGAGATCTACACTCTTTCCCTACACGACGCTCTTCCGATCTCGTTCCCGGGCGGGCTCAGGCCCTGTGAGGCCGCCGCCGCTGACACGTCGGCGCTGCCGCCCGGCACCAGCTCCATGTCGTTCAGCGCATCGAGCAGCGGTGTCAGCCCTTCGACATCCTCGAACACGAACACCTCGATGTCGTTCCGCGCCCGCTCGCTCCAGCCGGCGTGCTCGAGCATGCGATCCGCCTTCGAAAACAGGCCGTGATTGCGGATCTCCTTCGCCTCCATGTACTTCTTGTGCTCTTCCTCGCTGTAGCCGCGCGGATTGTCCTTCATCCAGATCTTGCGTGCTTCCACCAGCGCCGACTTGCTCGACTGCGCTTCCTCCGCCCGCAGCACGTCGAGTTCGTCCGTCTTCCAGACCTGCCATTTGCCGTAGCGATGCGGCCAGCGGATCACGCCGAGATCGTCGAGCACGCCGGCGAGCTGGTTCATGGCGAGCGCCTTTTCGGCCTCGCCGGGTCTACTGGCGTCGGCGCTGTAGAGATTGGGGATGACGAAATAGCTGTCGCGATAGTGATGCAGGAAGTGCTTCCTGACCCATTCGATGTCGGCACCCGGCGCGCGCGCCGCCGCCATGGCGATGGCATCCTTGATCTGGCGCACGGTCTCGCCGCGGAACTGCTTCCTCTCGGACACCGGCGGATTGAGTGCCGTCAGCGCGAACAGGCCGAGGTCGATGCCGACCGTCGCCAGCAGGGCGATGAGATCGCGTCCCGTGATCGGCTCGCCGCCCGACGTGCGCGAGCCCGAGACGTTGCCGCCGCTCATCACGTATTCGACGAGGCTGCCGGCATAGGCGCCGAGGTTGGCCCACAGGTTCTTGATGGCGTTGGCGACGCCGGCCGGGCCTTCGGTGAACACGGCGGCGCGCAGTTTCAGCTCGGCCGGTTGCGCCGCCTGCTCGGCCGCTTGCGTCAGGCGTTGCGCGAGGGTCGGGTCGTAACAGGAAAAGCCGGGCTTGCCGGGCTGCGTACTCACGGCCTGCGCGAGCGCGCGCATTTCGGCGGCCGTCGACGTGCCGAGTTCATTCGAGCGCGCGGCGATCGAGCGGGCACGGCTTCTCACCTGCGAGGACCGCGCCTCGAACTCGCGCTGACGGGCTTCGACCGTCTCGCCGCTGAGGCTCGCGGCCGCCTGCTGCAACTGCTCGATATCGGCCTTCGCCGGTTCCAGCCACGAGCGCTGGATGCCGTCGCGCAGCGAGGTGACGCCATCGCGCACGCTGCGACGCGCGTTGTAGAGCGGACCGCGCCCGGCGCCCGACGGCGTACCGCAACTGCCGCCGCTGGTTTCCTCGCGCGCCATCTGGCTGTCGGACCATACCACGACGTTGTCGATCTGCGCCTTGACCGCATCGAGCCGCGCCGCGACCGCGTTGGCGGCATCGCGCGCATCCTCCTGCAGAGCGGCCATGCTGGTGCGCGTCGCTTCTTCGCCCGCGATCAGGCTCCACCAGAAGCCGTAGCCGAAGCCGATCGACCACAGCGCCAGGAACACATAGAGCGGGAACATGATGAGGCGATCACGCAAGGACCGGCCAATGCCGAAGCTCTCGCGCAGCGCGAGCCACATCAGGAACGACAGCGCCACGACGACGGCGATGACCAGCGCCTCGTTGGTAACGGAAAGGCCACCGGGGATCTCGCGGCCCTGCGCGGCAGCCGGCGACTGCGACACGCCGACGATGAAGTCCGACATGCCGTGCCAGGTGGCGAAGGTGGAGATGACCAGCAGCATGATCGAGGCGAAGCCGATCAGCGCGTTGCGTCCGAACAGATAGTCGGCGATGCGGCCCCACGCCGAGACGCCGGAACCCTCAACCCTGGCCATCGAAGCCCCCTACGCTGCACTGGTATCCCACCCCTAGCGGATACCCGAAACCGCGCGGTGCGGCTAGACGGTGAAGTCGATACGACGGTTCCCCGGTGCTGAACTAGCCGCCAACGGATCAAATATGCTACGTCCAGAGGCAGGGGCGGCGAATGGAGAGCGCTGTGAGAGGGCTGGTAATTGTTGTCGCGACGATATTGCTCGTCACAGGCGCCTATGTCGCGTTTCGTTTAAGCCACCCGACTTTCACTCATCGCTATAGGCTTTCGGTCGACGTGGAGGTCGACGGGAAAATCCGGAGCGGATCGAGTGTCGTCGAGGTCAGCGTGCAGGAGGAGAGCGTTCCAGGGAGAGGGCGCCTTCAGATCGGAAGAGCGTCGTGTAGGGAAAGAGTGTAGATCTCGGTGGT
>CALFEM010000562.1 GCA_937950105.1 uncultured Alphaproteobacteria bacterium
GCCCGCTCGCCGCGCGCACCCGTCTCGCGAAGCAGGCCAACACCATCCAGCTGGTCGGCTCGGTTGTGATGCTGACGGCGCCGATCATGCTCGCCATCGCCAAGGCGCCGGGCCTCGTTCTGGTGCAGGTGGTGGCCGGCGCCGCGATCCTCGGCTCGACGGTCTTAATGCACCTGCTGACGCTGCCGGTGGAGATGGACGCGAGCTTCCGCCGCGCGCTGCCGCTGCTGAAGGAAGGCCGCTACCTCGACGACAACGACATGCCGGCCGCGCGATCCATTCTGCGCGCTGCTGCGTTCACCTACGTCGCAGCGGCAGCCTATACGCTGCTCGACGTGGCGCAGTGGGCGCGCATCATCCTGCGGCGCTGATGCACGGGGCGATGCAACTCGTGCCGCTGTTCTGCTTTCCCGATACGCCCGATCTGCCGCTGCCGCCGGGGCATCGCTTCCCGGCGACGAAGTATCGCCTGCTGCGCGGGCGCGTCGCGGCCGAGCGCGTGCTTGGCGGTGCCGATGTCGTTGCCTCGCCGCTGATTGCGATCGACGACGCACTGCGCGCGCACGATGAAGGGTATGTGCGAGACGTGCTCGAAGGCCGGTTGTCGGCGGATGCGGAACGGCGCATCGGCATTCCGTGGAGTCCCGTCCTGAAGCAGCGCTCGCTGGCGACGGTCGGCGGGGCGCTGCTGTCGGCGCGGTCGGCGTTGCGCGACGGCATATCGGGGCAGCTCGCGGGCGGCACGCATCACGCGCATCGCGATTTCGGCTCCGGCTATTGCGTATTGAACGATCTCGCGGTCGCTGCGCTGACGTTGCTCGACGCGGGCGAGGTATCGCGCGTGACCATCCTCGATTGCGACGTGCATCAGGGCGACGGCACCGCGGCCATCCTCGCGAATGAGCCGCTCGTGCAGACCATCTCGATCCACGGCGCAAAGAACTTCCCGTTCCGCAAGCACGCCTCCGATCTCGACATCGCGCTCGCCGACGAGGCGGGTGACGACGATTATCTCGCGGCTCTGGAAACTGCGCTCGCCGCGGTCGCGCGCTTTTCGCCGGATCTGCTGCTCTATCTGTCGGGCGCGGACGCGCTCGCCGTCGATCGCCTCGGTCGCCTGTCGCTCACGCATAGAGGGCTCGCCGCGCGCGATACCCGCGTGTTCAACTTCGCGCGCTCGCGGCGCTTGCCCGTCGCCATCGCCATTGGCGGCGGCTATGCCGAGCCTATCGACGCGACCATCGAGGGCTATGTCGGCACGTTCAGTGCGGCGCGGCGCGTGTACGTCTTCTGACGCGTCATGCGTCATGCGTCATGCGTCAGGTGTCGCAGCCTTCGCCTGCTTCTCGGCGAGCTGGCGGCCGAGCGTCAAGCTGAGAAGCAGCCACACGATCGACGCCGGTATCGCCAAGAGCGCGATGGCGCCGCCCGAAAGACCTGCCGCCTTGCCGAGCGTGTTGAACACCCAGCCCGAGGCCGCGTCGCCGCCGCGAAACACGACCGTGTCGATGAAGCTCTGCGCCTTGTACTTCTCCTCCGGCTCGACAACGGTATAGAGCACCTTCACCGCCGGGCTCGACAGCGCGAAGGCAATCGCGCGCTCGATCGCCATGATCGATACGATCACGAACAGCGTCGGTGACAGCGCGAGGGCGACGAGGCCGATCGCACACCATACCGGCAGGGCGGCGGCGGCGATGCCGATGCCGTAGCGCTGCATCACGCGACCCGTCAGGAACAGTTGCGCGAGGATGGTGAGAACCGAAACCGCGAGATCGAGCCGCGCGAACAGGGCCACGCGCGCGGTGCGGTCGGTCAGCGTTTCGCCGACGATGCGCGTCTGCTCGAGATAGAAGAACGTCGAGACGAGATTGGCGAGCAGGATCCAGAGCGCGATGCGAAACAGATACGGCGATTGCCACACGCGCACGGCTCCGGCGAGGATGTCCTTGCCCACGGGCTGCTGTTCGCTCGCCGCATCGAGACGCGCCGGTGCGATGCGGCGCAGATACATCGCCGCGAAAAGGGACGCGCCAAGCAGCGCGGCGGAGACGAGCAGCAGGTTGTCGGGCCCGACCACGCCGACGAGCGCCTGCGTGATAACGGGTCCGGTGAAAGCGCCCGCGGTTCCGCCCGCGGCGATGAAGCCGTAGAGCCGCTTCGCCTGACCGCTCTCCCACAGATCGGACATGACGATCCAGAACAGCGACACGACGAACAGGTTGAACACGCTCGCCCAGACGAAGAATACGCTGGCGACGAGCGGCGTCGGTGCGTCGCCGGTCAGCATCAGCCAGAACGCGAGCAGGTTCGTGATGAAGAAGCCGTAGACGGCGGGCACGATCAGCCGCTTGGCAAGATGCGACGTGATCCAGCCGAACAGCGGTACGGCGGCGAGCATGACGAAGAACACGACGACGAACAGTGTCTGCAGGTGGTCGCGACCGACCGCGACGCCCATTTCGTCACGCACCGGGCGGATGATGTAGTAGGCGGCGAGCACGAGGAAGAAGTACGCGAACGAGACCAGCATGGCGGCGATTTCGCGCGGTTCGACATCGACCATGCGCCGCAGCGTCCGCTGGAAGGGATGCGCTGCGTCGTCTGCGGGAGCTGCCACGGGATCAACCTCGTCGAACCTTGTTTGCGAAAGCCGCACGCGAGCGAGGCGCGCCGTTAACGGTTGCGCAACCACGCCGGCAGATTGCACGCGCCATTTCCGAGCGAGTGGACCGGGATTTGCTTAACCTTAGACGTGACTGCGTCAAGAAGTGAGTGACCGTTCGGGAGAACTGAATTGAGCAGCAAGGCGACATCCGCGTCCGCGCTGCCGTCGCAATCCGCGACGGCGCTCCGATCGCCCGAGCCCTTGCGAGGGCGTCAATCGGCAGCGCAGCCAAAAGTTGCCAACGTGACGGAACATGGCGCGCCGCGCGAGGGCTGGGCGGCCTGGACGAAACGCGCGGCGCTGGCGATCGCCTTCGACGTGAAGCCGCCCCGTCACCGCGCGGCGCCGCGTCTGGTCGCGCGGCTTCTGCGTCACGTTCTGGCGGGTGCCGAGGTGCGCCGCGTGCTGCCCTCCCCGGACGATGCCTTGCCCGGGCGCGAGGGCGTTGCCGGATATTGCGACGACCTGAGCGTCGCGTCGCTGCGCCGGGCCTATGCGCGAGGCCTGTTCCCCTGCACCCATTTCGGTCCGATGCGCTGGAACGCGCCGCCGCTGCGCGCGGTGCTCGACATCCGCGAGTTCAAGCTGCGCGACGAACTGCGCCGCAAGTTGAAGAAGCGCGCTTTCCGCGTCACGTTCGATGCCGAGCCGCGCGCGGTGATGCTGGCGTGCGCGGCGCCGCGTCCCGGCCAGTGGCCGCTGACGTGGATATCGCCCGCGATCGTCGAAGCCTATATGGCGCTCAACGCGGCCGGCGACATGCATTCGGTCGAGGTGTGGGACGAGAGCGGTGCGCTGGTCGGCGGGCTGTTCGGCACGGTGGTCGGCCGCTGCTTCGTGGTCGAGTCGCTGTTCCACGTGCGCGATCACACGTCGAAGTATGGCCTCGCGGTGCTGATCGCGCATTTGCAGGCGTGGGGCTTCACGCACGTCGACAACAAGCTGCAGAACCCGCACACTGAGGCGCTGGGCTTTCGCGAGATCGCGCGCGCGGATTACGTCGCGCTGCTCGCGGTGCCGACGCCCGTGGCGCTGGCGCGGCGGCGCTGGAGCTTCGACGCGGGCCTCGACCTCGGCAAATGGAAGCCGGAGCAGGGCGGGCCTGTGCGAATGCCTCGGTAGGGCGTGTTAGGCGCACAGACGGAGCGGAGCGACGTCGAGCACCGTAACACGCCGTTGCCGGGCAACGGCGCAATACGGCGCGAAGGTGCGCCTATTGCGCCCTACGCGCTACGCGCTCGGCAAATGGAAGCCGGAGCACGGCGGGCGGGCCTTCCCGCGTCTGATCGAAACATTCGCACCAATTTTCCAGGCCGCCCACGGTCTCGTCATCCAGGGCTTGGCCCGGAATCCACGCAAGCCGATGCGAAGCGCTTGCGTCGCTGCATCGTCGAGCATCGTTCGATCTGGCGTGGGTCCCGGCCTGCGCCGGGATGACGGCGGAGTGTGCGGCGCCGGGGTCGGCGTGTCAGGCGCTGCGACCGAGCGCAGCGAAATCGAACACCGTAGCACGCCGCTGCCAGGCAACGGCGCAATACGGCGCAAAGGCGCGCCTAATGCGCCCTTCGTGCTGTCATCCTACCGTCATCCCGGGCTTGGCCCGGAATCCACGCAAGCCGATGCGAAGCGCTTGCGTCGCTGCATCGTCGAGCATCGTTCGATCTGGCGTGGGTCCCGGCCTGCGCCGGGATGACGGCGGAGTGTGCGGCGCCGGGGTCGGCGTGTCAGGCGCTGCGACCGAGCGCAGCGAAATCGAACACCGTAGCACGCCGCTGCCAGGCAACGGCGCAATACGGCGCAAAGGCGCGCCTAATGCGCCCTTCGTGCTGTCATCCTACCGTCATCCCGGGCTTGGCCCGGAATCCACGCAAGCCGATGCGAAGCGCTTGCGTCGATGCATGGTCGAGCATCGTTCGATCTGGCGTGGGTCCCGGCCTGCGCCGAGATGACGGCGGAGTGTGCGGCGCCGGGGTCGGCGTTTCAGGCGCTGAGACGGAGCGCAGTGAAATCGAGCACCGTAACAAGCACTGTCGGGCACTGGCGCAATAGGGCGCAAAGGCGCGCCTATTGCGCCCTTCGTGCTGTATCCACCGTCAATTCAGAAAGTCGTCGGGTGTCACAGCAGCCTGCTTGAGAATGGCGCGCAGGGTGCCCTCAGGCATATCTCCGGGATGGTTCGGGATCGTTGTGAAACGGCCGGTCGCCGGTTTATGCCAGATTTCATGAGAGCCGGCCGTGTGGCGGGCGTCCGGAGTGGCGCGTGTTGGTTCCCCGCAACGGTATTCCCGGATGATGCTTGGATGGTCGGGACAAGCCCGACCATGACAAACGCGAGAGGCGGCGGCTAGCAGGAGCGGCAGCGCGGTGCCCGACCGCCCTCGTCCCCATCACTCCTCCATCTTGAGCGCGTTGATGAAGGCAATTGCTGTCATCCTCGGGCTTGTCCCGAGGATCCAGCGGGCGTCCGGGAGTTGCGCGTGTTGGTTTGCCGCAACGGTATTCCCGGATGATGCTTGGATGGTCGGGACAAGCCCGACCATGACAAACGCGAGAGG
>CALFEM010000563.1 GCA_937950105.1 uncultured Alphaproteobacteria bacterium
CGCTCAGTGTTCCGAGTGGCGTCATCCTGCGCTCATCCGGCATGACAGCGCGCGATTTCACGAAATACGAGTGCGGCCGTCACGCCGCGATCTTCGCGATCGGCGATGATTTCCTCGACCGCGTCCGCGCCTTTCCCGGTGGCGAGAGAGCCTTGCCGCTTGCCGACGGGCTTGCCGATGAGGATTTCCTGGCCGCGCCGCCGTTGTCGACGACTTTTCCCGACCGCGCGCTCGTCCTGGGTACGCCGCACCCCGACAAGGGGTGGAGCGACCTGCTGCAGGCGCTCGAACGGCTGCCGACGGACGCGCCCGCCCGCCGCCTCCGTCTCGACTTCACGGCGGTGCCGACCGACGCCGAGCGTGCAGCTCTCGGGCTTGATCGGTTCGATCTGTCGCGCTGCCGCTTTCTGGAGCGCACCGACGATTTCGCGGCGCGCCTTGCCGATTACGGCCTCGTCATCAACGCTTCCCGCCGCGAGACTTTCGGCATGGCGGCGCTGGAGGCGCTGGCGGCTGGCCGTGTCCTTGTTTCCTCCGGCACAGGCGTCATCGAACGGGCCCTTCACGAGCCGCGCCTTCTGTTCCGTCCGGCCGATGTCGAGGGGCTCACGGCCGCTCTTGCCGGTCTGCCGACGGTCTGGAACGCGTTGGGGCCGGAGATCGACGCCAGCCGGCAACGCATCCGGGCGACCTTCGGAATATCGGCGGCGCTGTCGCTGTTTCGGGCGGGTATAGCCTCCGCGGTGGGGCGGAGTTGAGTTGATTCTTGGGTGGCCGGCCTTTATGACACCAGCATCTTTCGTGCCGGGGAAGCCGTCATGTCGCTCCCTCGCTCCGGACATATGAGGCTCCCTTGTTCAACGGCAAAAGCGTTCTGATCACCGGCGGCACCGGTTCGTTTGGGCGCAAGTACGCGCGCACCCTTCTCGACCGCTACGATCTCAAGCGCCTGGTGATCTTCTCGCGCGACGAGCTGAAGCAGTTCGAGATGCAGCAGGAGCTGAACGGGCCGGCGATGCGCTATTTCATCGGCGACGTGCGCGATCGGGTGCGTCTGATGGAGGCGATGCGCGGCATCGACTACGTGATCCACGCCGCTGCCATGAAGCAGGTGCCGGCCGCCGAATACAATCCGATGGAGTGCATCCGCACCAACATCAACGGCGCCGAGAACGTCATCGCCGCCGCCCTTGAATGTGGCGTCGAGCGGGTCATCGCGCTGTCCACCGACAAGGCGGCCAACCCGATCAACCTCTATGGCGCCACCAAGCTCGCCTCCGACAAGCTGTTCGTCGCCGCCAACAACATTGCCGGCGGCCGCAAGACAGTGTTCTCGGTGGTTCGCTACGGCAACGTGGCGGGCTCGCGCGGCTCCGTGGTGCCTTTCTTCGAGAAGCTGATCGCCGAGGGCGCGACCTCCTTGCCGATCACCGACCCGGAGATGACCCGCTTCTGGATCACGCTCCAGGAGGGCGTGGATTTCGTGCTCAAGAACTTCGAGCGCATGACGGGCGGGGAGATCTTCGTGCCGAAGCTGCCGTCGATCCGGGTGGTCGATCTCGCAACGGCCATGGCGCCCAGCCTGCCG
>CALFEM010000564.1 GCA_937950105.1 uncultured Alphaproteobacteria bacterium
ACGAGATGCCTAAGTGACTGGAGTTCAGACGTGTGCTCTTCCGATCTGTGCGGGCTGACGCGCGCGGGATCGAGCCCCGCCTCGTTGCACAAGTCCTTGAGGTCTTGAGCAAAACTCTGCCGTGTCAGGTGCCCTTCGACACCATTCGAGGGGAACAACCATTTACTGGTGATGGCCGGCGACAGGCCCTCGCCACCGTCCTCGCCGAGCGCGACCCAGGCGTCCAGTGCGGCGCGCGCCGGGGCGTTCAGCGGCACCAGCCGTTCGCGCCCGCCCTTGCCGCGGATCGTGAGCGCACGCGGATCACCCTTCAGCACGCTGCGCGGCAGCGACACGAGCTCCGACACGCGCATGCCGGTAGCGTAGAGCAGCTCCATCAGGCAGTGCATGCGCATGGCGCGCAGCCGCTCGCGGCCGCTGGTGCCGGCGATGCGGGCGCGCGCCGCCTCGATCAGCCGGTCGACCTCGGCGACGGACAGCGTGCGCGGCAGCGGGCGCCCCTGCTTCGGACCGGAGAGACCGTGCGCGGCGTCATCATCGGCCAGCCCCTCGGCGGCCAGAAACTTTGTCAGCTGGCGCACGGCCGAGAGCTTGCGCGCGCGTGACGACGGCGCGAGGCCGACTTCAGCGAGGCTGTGGAGGTAGCCTTGAATGTCCCTGGTCGAGACCTGCGCCAGCGGGCGGCCGCTGTGGGCCGCGTGGAAAGCGGCGAACTCGTCGAGATCGCGCCGGTAGGCGGCAAGCGTGTTGGCGGCGGCACCGCGCTCGGCCGCCATCATTTCCAGGAAGTCGTCGAGCAGCAGGCGGTCGTCGGGGGACATGGCCTTCTTCCGGGTCTCTCGGCTGGCGCGTCAGATCTGAATACGCGACTCGCGAGGGGGCGGAACAGTCCGGCGCCCGCTTCGGCGCTCAGCTCGAGGTGGCGCGCGGCCAGCTGCTGATGAGCGCTTCCAGCGCGAGGCGGCGGGCGTCCTTGTCGAGGGCGGCGCGGCGCAGCGCACGGATCGCGTCACCGAGGGCGATCATGTGGGCGCGGTCGGCGCCATCCGGCCCGAGCGTCTGCATGGCGATTAGGACGGTGCGGCCAAACTCCTTCTTCGCCGCCGCCTGCTGGAGCTGGCTGAGCACTCCGGTCGCCGGCAGGTGGCCGGTCGCCGGCTGCGGCGTGCGGCTCGCCGCCTCCCATAGCGGAATCGGCACCTGATAGTCGAGCGCGTCGAGGACCGTGGCGAGGCGGTGCAGCAGGTCGGACGAGAAGCGCCCCGACAGCGCCATGCGCTCGACGGCGGCGAGGCTGCCGCCACGCGCGTCCGGATAGGCGGGGTCGGCGATGTCGATCAGCGCGGCCCAGTGCGAAAGGCTGCCGCGCCCGCCCACGCCCGGCGCTCCGGAAGCGGTGGCCGCGTCGGCGGAGGCCGCGAAGTTCAGCCACGTGCGCGCCTTGGCGTAATCGCCTGCGGCGAGGTTCGCCTCGATCGCCGTTTCCGCGAACCAGCCGATCTCCGGTGCGAGGCCGACGTCGTGCGTCAAACGCGCGACGAGCACGAGCGCCGGCATCTGCAACCCGGCGCGCTGGGCACTGTCGAGGAACGAGCGGATCAGCCGCACCTTCTTGAAGGGCGTCCGTTCGGCGCTCGCCACGACGTAGAGCGCGGCGCGACGCTCGGCGCTGTCGTTATTGCCCGTTTGTGACGCACCATCGCTCATGGCACCGGCGCGGTACGCGTCGGCGAGCTGGTCGGGCGTGATGGCATTGACGCGTGCCGCCGCTTCCGCCGCCTGCAGGCGTAGCGTCGCGGCCGCGTCGCCGTCGCGGGCGATGGCGACCAGCAGGGCGGGCGAAGCCTGGGCGATGATCTCGGCGGGTGCCGGGGCGGCACCGCTCAATTCGAGAATCCGGTAATCGATCAGCGTCAGCCGCTGGCCCTTGGCGAGCTTGGGCGCGACCGGTTTGCCGCCGAGCGACACCTCGTCCAGTGCCGCGAGGCCGGGTGACGCCGAGATGCCCTCCTCGCGTGCCAGTTGCGCGAGCAGACCGGCAGCCGCAGCGTCACCCGCCGCCGCCGCGCAGTAGCCCGAGACCAGCACCGCTTCGCCGCGCAGCGATTTCGGGATGTCGGCGCGAATGTCGCCGAGCCGGCGGGCGCGGGCGCAACCGGCTTCGCGCCGCTTGAGGCCGATGTCGCTACGCGCGGCCAGCATGGCGACCAGCGGGCTCTCGCCGCCGCTGGCATCCTTTTCCACCGCCACGGAAATGTCGTCGAGCAGGCCCGAGCGATACATCGCCTCGAGCCTGAGCGCCTCGAAGTGGCCGTCGGTCTTGCCGGTCGAGGGCGGGGCGACCGACGAGGTGATGAGGCGCCGCCACAGGACGTGCAGGGCGGGTGAGCGCGGCGGGATCGTCAGGGACGCGATCAACTGCTCGACGGCTGCCGTATCCAGGCCCTGCCACAGCTCGTAGGGCAGCGACGAGCCGTCGCCCGCCATGACCGGGGTGAGGTCGACGCTCTCGACGGCGCGCGACTTGCGATCGAGCGGCAGTCCGCTGGCAGGGGCGGCTGCGGCCGTTCCGGCGGCGCTGGCCGGCGGGGCTTCGTGCTCGCCACGGCTGCTCCAGCCACTGGCGCCGCCGCGGCGTGATGCGGCCGATGGCTCGGCGCGCTGCGGCGCGGCGCTGGCACCCGCTGCGGATTGCTGGCGGTCCTGGTCGTAAGGGCTCCAGCGCGGTTCGGTCCGGTCCTGACTGAAGGCGGGGCCGGCGGCGGCGCACAACAGGCTTGCGGCAGTGGCGACGGTCGCGGCAAATGACGGCAAACGCGAGGTCCGGCACGGAGCGGTTGCGGCGATGTCGCGTTGGCGGACGCGCGGGCGTCGAGGCATGGTGGCTCCGGCAATCGGCGGCGGCTGCTCGAGCGAGGTGGCGCGCTATTCGCGGCGGATCTTCACGCCCGGCACCGACTGCGTCACCTCTTTCTGCGGAGGCTCGAAGTAGACGGCCAGGACCCAGAGACCGCCGACGACACTTGCCGTCAGCAGACCAATCAGGAATAGGAATCGGAATAAGCTCGGCATTTCTCGCTTCACCACTCCCTGAGTGCTATCTCTCGCCGGTTGTTGGCACGATTATGACCTGTTGCGAGCCAACCCGGAAAACACGAACTCGGCAGGACCGCTGCAATGACCTCGAAGACTACAATATCGTGCGCGTTACACGGGACGGCCTTCGCTGTCACCGTGAGAGGCGCGCCCTGTCGCAATGCGTCTTCGAGGGTCTGACATGATTCGCTTCGGCCTGGGACGGCGGAAAAGCGGAGAGGCGCAGCGCATCGCGCAGATCAACGCGGGTCTTGCCGGCCGTTCCATCGTCATGGTCGGTCTGATGGGCTGCGGCAAGTCGGCGATCGGCCGGCGTCTGGCGGCCAAGCTCGCGATTCCGTTCGTCGATGCCGACGAGGAGATCGAGCGCGCCGCCGGTCAGTCGATCTCGGACATTTTCGCGACGCATGGCGAGGCGCATTTCCGTGAGGGAGAGCGCAAGGTGATCCAGCGGCTGCTGATGCAGGGGCCGCAGGTGCTGGCGACCGGCGGCGGCGCCTTCATGAGCGCGGAGACGCGCGCCGCCGTGCGCGAGCGGGGGCTGTCGATCTGGCTGAAGGCGGAGCTTCCAGTGCTGATGCGCCGCGTCGGCAAGCGCAACACGCGACCGCTGCTCAAGACGGACGATCCGGAGGCGGTGATGCGTCGGCTGATGGCGGAACGCTATCCGGTCTATGCAGAGGCCGACCTGATCGTCGAGAGCCGCGACGTCGCGCACGAGGTGATCGTCGACGAGATCGTGGCGGCGATACTGGCGAGCGGCCTGCTGGCCGAGCCGCCAGCGGTCTGATAGGCGAGCGCGCGAGGCGATTGCCGCGTGCGGCGGCGCACTCGCGACATAGGGAGACGAGATGCCGACGACCGTGAACGTACCGAGCGCGACCGCCCTGCGCACCGTGCCGGTGCCGCTCGGCGACCGCGCCTACGACGTGCTGATCGGACCGGGGCTCGTTCGCATGGCGGGCGCCATCGTCACGCGCAAGTTCGGCGACAAGGCGCGCTTCGGCATCGTTACCGACGAGAACGTCGCGCACTATCATCTCGCGGCCCTGGAGAAGAGCCTCGGTGACGGTGGCCGGCTGCGCGGTTCCGTGGTGCTGCCGGCGGGCGAAGCCACCAAGTGCTTCGCGCAACTGCAGCCCTTGTGCGAGCGCCTGCTCGAGATGGGGCTCGAGCGCGGCGATCTCGTGGTGGCGTTCGGTGGTGGCGTCATCGGTGATCTCGCCGGCTTCGCGGCGTCGATCCTGAGGCGCGGCGTGCGCTTCGTGCAGATCCCGACATCGCTGCTGGCGCAGGTCGACAGTTCGGTCGGCGGCAAGACCGGCATCAACACGCCGCAGGGCAAGAACCTGATCGGCACGTTCCATCAGCCGAGCCTCGTACTCGCCGACACCGACGTGCTGACGACGCTGCCCGTGCGCGAGATGCGCGCCGGCTATGCCGAAGTCGCGAAATACGGCCTGCTCGGTGACGCGCGCTTCTTCGGCTGGCTCGAGAGCCATTGGCGCGGCGTGTTCGGCAACGACGTCGCGGCGCTGACCGAGGCGATCGAAACGAGCGTCACCGCCAAGGCCGACGTGGTCGTGCGCGACGAGCACGAGCAGGGCGATCGCGCGCTGCTCAACCTCGGCCACACCTTCGGGCACGCGCTCGAAGCCTGGACCGGCTACTCGGACCGCCTGTTGCACGGCGAGGGTGTCGCCATCGGCATGTGTCTCGCGTTCCGCTTCTCCGAGGAACGCGGCCTCTGTCCGCCCGGCACCGCGGCGCGCGTCGCCGCCCACATCGCCGCCGTCGGTCTGCCGACACGCATCGGTGACATCAAGGGCGGCCGCGCCGATGCGGC
Organism: uncultured Alphaproteobacteria bacterium; assembly: GCA_937950105.1. GTDB lineage: Bacteria > Pseudomonadota > Alphaproteobacteria > Rhizobiales > Hyphomicrobiaceae > JAEUMD01. Next base: position 4,943 of record CALFEM010000564.1, read on the forward strand.
GGAGCTGCTGCGTCTGATGGGCCAGGACAAGAAGGTGCGCGAAGGCCGGCTGACGTTCATCCTGGCGCGCGGCATCGGCGAGGCTTTCGTCACGCGCGAGGTCGAGCCGGCCGACGTACTCGCCTTCCTCGAGCGCGAGATCGCGGGCGCTTGATCCCGCCCCCGGCCGGGCAGAGGTCTTGCGAGGGTTTTGTACATCGGGGCCTTGCCGCACTATGCTGCGCGTCCGGCGCGCCTCAGTATCGCGCATCCGTTGACCGTGATTGAAGCCAACGACTTCATGACATCCGATCGAGAGCCATGACCGCCGAGATTCTCACGTTCGTCGTCGCGATCTTCATCCTCCTGCTCTTGTCCGCTCTATTCTCCGGCTCGGAGACAGCGCTGACCGCCGCGTCCAGAGCGCGCATGCATGCCCTGGAATCGGAAGGCAACGAGGCAGCGCGCCGGGTGAACCGTCTGCTCGAGCATCCGGAGCGCCTGATCAGCACGATCCTGCTCGGCAACAACATGGTGAACATCCTCGCGTCCGCGTTGAGCACGAGCCTGCTCATCAGCCTGTTCGGCGAGGTCGGCGTCGCCTATGCGACCGTGGTCATGACAGTACTGGTAGTGATCTTCTCGGAGGTGCTGCCGAAGACCTACGCCATCGCCTACGCCGACCGCATGGCGCTGGCGGTCGCCCCGATCATGAAGATCATGATCGCCGTGCTGCGTCCGGCGGTGTTCGTCATTCAGGCGATCGTTACTCTGCTGCTGAAGCTGACGCCGACGAGGATCGACGACGAAGCCAACATTCTCGCGGCGCACGAGGAAATTCGCGGCACCATCGAGCTGCAGACGAAGGAAGGCGCGGTCGCGCGCCATGATGCCCACATGCTCGGCGGCGTGCTCGATCTCGGCTCGCTGCGTGTCGACGACATCATGATCCATCGCACCAAGATGGAGACGCTCGATGCCGACGATCCGCCGGACAGGATCGTCGAGCAGATCCTGAAATCACAATACTCGCGCATTCCGATCTGGCGCGACGAGCCGGAAAACATCATCGCTGTCCTGCACACCAAGGACCTGCTGCGGCTGCTCAGCCAGGCGGACTGGAAGGTCGAGACGCTCGATGTGCTCGCGTTCGCCAAGAAGCCGTGGTTCGTGCCGGACAGCACCAGCCTGAAGCACCAGCTCAACCAGTTCCTCAAGGAAAAGCAGCAGATGGCGCTGGTGGTCGACGAGTACGGAGAGGTCAAGGGCCTCATCACGCTCGAAGACATCCTCGAGGAGATCGTCGGCCAGATCTCCGACGAGCACGATGCGCACGAGACGCAGATCCGCCCGCAGGCCGACGGCACCGTCAACGTCGATGGCACGGTGCCGATCCGCGACCTCAACCGGCACATGAACTGGAACCTGCCGGACGAGGAGGCGACCACGGTGGCCGGTCTCGTCATCCACGAGGCGCAGACCATACCGGAGCCGGGACAGACCTTCTTCTTCCACGGCTACCGCTTCGAGGTGCTGCGCAAGAGGCGCGACAAGCTCACCGCGCTGCGCGTCAAGCCGGTCGGCGAAGGAGACGGCGCGGGGCGCGGCGCCACATAGGGATTGATCCGACGGTCGCTGCGGACGTGGATGCGCGCGGAGCGCAAGCCGCTCACCATTCAGGTGACATTCATGTCGAGCCGTGTTTGAACGCGCCGTGCCGGTCCGAGCGGACCGGGGGGCGGAATGCGCACAAGGTGGGGGCGCAGTCCGGTATCTCGTCGACCCTGCCGCATAGAGGAACTGACGTATGAGCAAGCTGCTTCTTTCGGCCTTCGCCGCCGCCATGACCTTCGGTCTCGTCGCCACGTCGGCCGACGCCGCTCCGCGCCACCACGGCCACCATCACATGAAGAAGATGTGCAAGATGGACAAGGTCTGCCGCGGCTGGGGCAAGTACAAGCGCTGCAAGATCGTTCGCGTCTGCCGGCATCACCGCTGACGCGCCGCGCGCTCTCGGGTGATCGAGACGCGCTGAAACGAAGGTCCGCATCGGCGCCGCGCCGGTGCGGACCTTTTGCTTTTATCGGCGACGGCAAAGCAGGCGAGGTCGCTCCGGCAGCGATCGCGCGCGGGGTTCATCCGACATTCATGTCGCTTCGTATCTTCTGGTGTCAGTCGCGATGCCGAAAGCCGGGGAGAGGCGCACCGCCCAGCCAGGCGGCGTCTCCGGTGGAGCGACAGACCGTTCCGCAATGCGGACCGTTACGCCAACCCGAAAGGATACGCACAGATGAAACGGATCACCTCTTTCCTCTCTGTCACCGGCATCGCGCTGGCGGCGAGCCTCGCGCTCGCGCCCATCGCCTCGACGCCCGCCGCAGCGGCTCCCGCTTCGACCGCCGATATGATGCGTGCGCTGCAGAGCCAGTCCACGGCTGCGACCGAGCAGGTGCACTGGCGCAAGCGTCACTGGCATCGCCGCCACTGCGGCTGGACGCGCTCGTGCTGGCGCGGCCGCTGGGGCCGCCTGCATTGCCGCCCGGTCTATCGCTGCTGGCGGTAAGTGATTTCGTGATCTGCAACCGCTTGCCCGTGGCTCATCGCGCGGGCGGCGGGGTGTAGCTGGAGCCGGTGCGTGGGCCGATCACGCGCCGGCTCTCTCTTTTGCAGGGGGCTTGCATGACTTCGATGGCGCGAGATCCGGCGTTCCATCAGTCCAGCGGCTCGCCGGGGGCGATCGTCTTCAGCGCCAGGGCATGCACGCGCTCTTGCAGCTCGTCGGCGAGCAGGTCGTTGACCATGCGATGACGTTCGACACGTGACTTGCCGGCGAAGCCGGGCGCGACGATCACGATGCGGAAGTGGCTCTCGCCGGTTCCGGGCGAGGAGCGGTGGCCCGCGTGCAGTTCCGACTCGTTGATGATGTCGAGCCGGGTCGGCTCCAGGCCGATCATGAGCTTTTCGCGCATGCGGGATTCTGCGGACATTAACGAACCTCTCGTATTGCTGGTGCCGGTCTGACGTCGGCCGCCGGCCGCAGAGACCCCGTTGCATCACTCGCCAACGGGATGACAACCGGCCATCCGTCCGGCTTGTTTTGGCCGCCGCCGCCCCCCATACTCAGCGCCCCATGAAACTGAACTCGAAATACTTCGACAGCATCCGGGTCGCGCCCCGCCGGGAACGCGAGCAGCGTGAGCGTGGACATCGCGATCACCTGCCGGAATGTCAATGGAAAGGCTGTCCAGAGAAGGCGGAGCACCGCGCGCCCAAGGGTCGCGGACGCGAGGGAGAGTATTTCCAGTTCTGCCTGGAGCATGTGCGAAGCTACAACGCCACCTACAACTATTTCGACGGCATGTCGGACGGGGACGTCGCCCGCTTCATCAAGGATGCCGTCACCGGGCATCGCCCGACGTGGAAAATGGGCATCAATCCGGAAGCGCCCGGGGTCCGTAACGGGCGGGAGGGAAATGCCGCAGGGCCGGTCCACGACCCGCACGAGTTCATGGCCAAGCGCGCCGCCGCCCGGCGCACGCCGGGGGAGACCCGCCGCCAGCTGAAGCCGCTCGAACGCAAGGCGCTGGTGACGCTCGACCTCAAGGTGGAGGCCTCCAAGGAGGACATCAAGACGCGCTTCAAGGACCTGGTGAAGCTGCACCATCCGGACGCCAACGGCGGCGACAAGCGCTCGGAGGAAAAGTTGCGTGAGATCATCCAAGCCTATAACTATCTGAAGCAAGCTGGACTGGTCTGAGCGGCGCTTGCGCGTCCTCCTTCTTGGCGTCATTCGACGACCGCCGATCATCGCCCGCGCGGAAAGCGGCGGGTGCGGCGCAACACAATTTCCGGAACGAAAAAAAGATGCGTGAGCAGGTAGCAGCCGTCGGAGCCAAGGCGACGCCCGGCCTTCCCGACATGAAGGTTTCCGTCCGTCAGGTGTTCGGGATCGACAGCGATCTCGAGGTGCCAGCCTACTCGAAGGCCGACGAGCACGTGCCCGACCTCGATGCGGACTACCTGTTCAACCGGGACGTGACGCTCGCCATCCTGGCCGGCTTCAAGCACAACCGCCGTGTCATGGTGCAGGGTTATCACGGCACCGGCAAGTCGACGCACATCGAACAGGTGGCGGCGCGCCTCAACTGGCCGTGCATCCGCGTCAACCTCGACAGCCACGTCTCGCGCATCGATCTCGTCGGCAAGGACGCGATCGTGCTGAAGGACGGCAAGCAGGTGACGGAATTCCGCGAGGGCATCCTGCCGTACTGCCTGCAGAGCAACACGGCACTCGTCTTCGACGAGTACGATGCCGGCCGTCCGGATGTGATGTTCGTGATCCAGCGCGTGCTCGAGGTTTCGGGCAAGCTGACGCTGCTCGACCAGTCGAAGGTGATCCGCCCGCATCCGGCGTTCCGCCTGTTCGCGACCACCAACACCATCGGCCTCGGCGACACCAGCGGCCTCTATCACGGTACCCAGCAGATCAACCAGGGCCAGATGGACCGCTGGTCGATCGTCGCCACGCTCAACTACCTGCCGCACGATGACGAGGTGAAGATCGTCCTGTCCAAGGCCAAGAGCTGGAACAAGAACGAGGGCAAGCGCAAGGTCGTCGCCAACATGGTGCGCGTCGCCGACATGACGCGGCAGGCGTTCATCAATGGCGACATCTCGACCGTGATGAGCCCGCGCACGGTGATGACGTGGGCCGAGAACGCCGAGATCTTCGGTGACGTCGGTTTCGCCTTCCGCCTGACGTTCCTGAACAAGTGCGACGAGCTGGAGCGGCCGCTGGTGGCGGAGTTCTACCAGCGCTCGTTCGGCGAGGAGCTGCCCGAGAGCACCGCCAACGTGGCGCTGAGCTGAGGTTCTTGATCGGAGTGCGAGGAGCCCTCCAATGTCGACGGCGAAAACATCGAGTGGCGATCTGCCGACCGGCTTGACGGTCGACGAATATCTGGCGTGGGCCGATACGCAGGAAGGCCGCTTCGAACTTTTGTGCGGAGAGGTCTTTGCGATGTCGCCGCAACGCGCTCGGCACGCGAAGACGAAGTTTGCCTTGCAGTTGGCGCTCGTGCGCGCCATCGAGGCGGCTGGCCTACCCTGCCACATGCTGCCAGACGGCATGACTGTCCGTGCCATGGAGGATACCGCCTTCGAGCCGGATAGCCTCGTCTATTGCGGCGACGAGGTCGATCCGGACAGCGTCGAAATCGCGGAACCGATCATCGTGGTCGAGGTCGTGTCGCCATCGACTCGGAAGATTGACACCTCGCGCAAGCTCGACGGCTATTTCAGCGTTGCGAGTGTCCATCACTATCTGATCGTCGATCCGGTACGCCGCCGCATCGTGCATCACCAGCGGCAATCGGGGGTCAGGATTCTGACGAGCCTGTACGCATCCGGCAGCATCCGCCTCGACCCGCCGGGTCTCGAACTCGACGTCGAGCGGTGCTTCGCGTGAACGAGTCGGTCGACCAAAACCCCCCCCTTCGCAACGCACCCCGTATCATGCCAGTCGCCGTATCGGTGGGCTGTTGGGGGAGGGGGGCGTTTCCGGTATAGTCGAGATGACGCCCCAGTAACTCCATTAGGCTCAGCGATGGCACGCCAAGTCGTCAAACAGCCGCCGGAAGCCCCGGCGCGCACGCGCTACGAGGACGATCTGTATTCCTGGGTTCAGGAGCAGGTCGAACTGCTGCGCGCGGGACGACTCGGCGAGATCGACGCCAACAATATCGCCGAGGAACTTTCGGACGTGGGGAACGAGCAACTCGACAAGCTGGAGAGCGCTCTC
>CALFEM010000565.1 GCA_937950105.1 uncultured Alphaproteobacteria bacterium
CGGCAAGACGCCCATCGTCGAGTCGACCGGCACGGGCGGCGGCATGAAAATATTCTGTGAGGGTATCGGCGACGACAAGGCCGATGCCACCAATGCGTCGCGGCGCATCAAGAAGTCGGAATTCGAGCTGTGCCAGAAGAACGGCGTCAAGGACATCGTCGAAGTCAAGGTTGGCATCGACGGGTTGACCTTTGCCCAGTCCAAGCAGGGGCCGGCTATCAGGGTGACGCGCAAGCAGCTCTTCCAAGCGCTTGCCGAGCAGGTGCCCGGCAAGGACGGCAAGCTCGTCGCCAACCCCTATAAGAATTGGTCGGACATCGACCCTTCGCTGCCCAGCATCAAGATCGAAGTGCTGGGACCTCCCCCTACTTCGGGGACGCGCGACAGCTTCCATGAACTGATCATGGAGAAGGGCGCTGAGGCGTTCGACAGCCTTAAGGCTCTCAAGAAGGAGGATACCAAGGCGTTCGACAATGTGTGGAAGTCGATCCGCAAGGACGGCGCCTACGTCGAGGCCGGCGAGAACGACAACGTGATCGTGCAGAAGCTGGAAGCCAACAAGGATGCGTTCGGCATCTTCGGCTACTCGTTCCTCGAGGAGAACACCGCGAAGCTGAAGGGCGTCGCCATCGAGGGCGTCGAGCCCGAGTACGACGCGATCTCGGCCGGCAAGTACAAGGGCGCGCGTCCGCTGTTCGTCTATGCGAAGAAGCAGCACGCTGGCGTCATCCCCGGCATGGACAAGTTCATTGCCGAGTACGTCTCCGACAAGGCCATGTCGAAGGACGGCTACCTTGCCCGCAAGGGTCTGGTCGCTCTCCCCGGTGACGAGGCCAAGAAGGTCGCCGAGGGTGCGATCGCCATGAAGACGATCACCATCGACGCGACGCACTGATCGCGTGACATTGCGGCCGCACGACGCTTCGGCGTCGTGCGGCATCGCGGGCGTGTGACGCACAAGCGCCGCATGCTGGAAACCAGGGGCCCCGCATGTCCGGCATCTATTTCACGATCATGGCTGCGCTCGTTCTCGCCGGCTTCTTCCTGGCGCAGAAGCGGGCCTCAGGCGTGCAGAGGGAAGTCGCGGCGGGATCGCTTCATTCGCTGCCCATCTACCACGGCCTCTACACGGCGGCGCTGACGTTCGCGCCGATGCTGCTGGTCTACGCGATCGGCGCCCCGCTGCTCGAGCGCGTCGCCACATCTTCGGCGCTCGCTGCGTTTCCGGCGGACGTGGTTGGCAACGATCTCTATCGCGGCGCCACGCTGCGCGACATCTACAACGTTGCGGCCGGACAGTACTCCGGGACCCCTTCCGCCGAACTGAAGACGGCGGCAGATGCGCTGACGGGCACGCTCTCGCTTGGCCGTTCGGTCATCCTCGGTCTCGGCGTAGCGCTCGGCCTCGCCGGCCTGGCGCTCGGCTTCACGAGCGTCGGTCGTGAGTTCCGTGCCCGCAACCGCTTCGAGCGTTTCGTCAAGGTGGTTCTGCTCGCCTGCGCCACCGTCGCCATCCTGACCACCATCGGCATCGTCTTCTCGGTGCTTTACGAGACCATCCGCTTCTTCTTCGATCCCTCGCTCAAGGGCCGCCCGTCGGTCACCGACTTTCTTTTCGGCACCGAGTGGAATCCGCAGGCCGCGCTGCGCGCCGACCAGGGTGACATCAAGACCGCGTTCGGCTTCGTGCCGCTGCTGACCGGTACGCTGCTCATCACCTTCATCGCCATCCTCGTCGCGGGTCCTCTCGGCCTGTTCTCGGCGATCTATCTGTCCGAGTATGCAACTCCGAGGGTGCGCGCCTGGGCCAAGCCGGTTCTCGAAATCCTCGCCGGCATTCCGACGGTCGTTCTCGGATTCTTCGCGGCACTGACCGTGGCGCCGCTGATCCGCGGCTGGGGCCAGCACGTCGGTCTCGACATCGCGTCGGAGAGCGCGTTGGCGGCTGGCGTGGTCATGGGCATGATGATCATCCCGTTCATCTCGTCGCTTTCCGACGACGTCATCAACGCTGTGCCGCAGTCGCTGCGCGACGGTGCCTATGCGCTCGGCGCCACCAAGTCGGAGACGATCCGCAAAGTGGTGTTGCCGGCGGCGCTGCCGGGCATCGTCTCGGCCTTCATGCTGGCCATCAGCCGCGCCATCGGCGAGACCATGATCGTCGTGATGGCCGCCGGTCTCGCCGCCAATCTCACGTTCAACCCGCTCGAAGCCGTCACTACCATCACCGTGCAGATCAAGACCATCCTCGTCGGCGACCAGGAGTTCGACAGCGCCAAGACGCTGGCGGCCTTCGCGCTCGGCTTCGTGCTCTTCTTCGTCACGCTGACCCTCAACGTCATCGCGCTCGCGATCGTGCGCCGCTACAGAGAGCAATATGACTGACATCTCGATGGAAGGGGCCGGTGCGGGACGGCAGCGCCGCCTCGACGTGACCTCGGATGCCGCGCGTGCCCGCATCCGCCGCCGCTATCGCGCCGAGTCGCGGTTCAAGGCGTATGGCATTGCCGCGCTGACGGTGACGGCAGCGTTCCTCGCACTGCTCATGTTCGACATCCTGCGCAACGGACTGCCGGCCTTCTGGCAGCATTCGCTGGTCCTCGACGTTCCGGTGAAGGCCGATGTGGTCGATCCGGCAGGCAAGCGCGAGACGGACGCCATTCGAAGCGCGGACTACTTTCCGGTGATGAAAGCGGCTCTCGATAACGCGATCCCGGGCATCGAGGGCCGCGCCGCCAGCAAGCAGTTGTCGCGCCTGCTCTCCACGGGCGCTCCGGACGGGCTGCGCCAGATGCTCGTTGCCGATCCGTCGCTGATCGGCACGACCGTAAAGACGTCGCTGATGCTGTCGGACGATGCCGACCTCTACTACAAGGGGACCGGGACGAGGGTCGAGAGCCGTACGTCGCAGAGCGCAGCGACGCCGAGCGGTCTCAAGGGTGAGGTCACGATCCTGGCGTCCTCGAATGAGTTCGCCGGCGAACTCAAGACAATCAAGGATGCCATTCGCGAGCGGGCTGCTGCGCTGACGAACGAGGCTGCGCGCGTAGAGCGGGCCAGCCAGGGCAAGGGGGTCGAGAGGGTCACGCAACTGCGCGATCAGGCGGCGGTGCTCGCAGCGCGCTACCAGCAACCGGGTGCCGCAGAGGCGCTCGACGGCAGGATGGCAAGTGTGCTCGTCGCCATCAACGGCGGCCTCGTCAAGGCGACGAAGATCGAGGCGTCCGGCATCACCGGCGACGTACTGCTGCCGTTGAAGTCGCAAGACGAGGCGAAGCCCGGAACGTGGCAGGTGGTAGATCGGAAGAGCACACGTCTGAACTCCAGTCACTTAGGCATCTCGT
>CALFEM010000566.1 GCA_937950105.1 uncultured Alphaproteobacteria bacterium
CCAGCGTGCTCAGTCTCGGTGATGTGCAGCGCCCGGTGTTTCCGCGTTCGTCCATCAAGGCGTTCCAGTGCCTGCCGCTGATCGAAAGCGGCGCCGCCGATCGCTACGGCTTCGGCGACGCCGAGATCGCGCTGGCCTGCGCGTCGCACACCGGCCTCGAGCGGCACGCGCAACTCGCCGCCCACATGCTCGCCGGGCTGGGACTCGACGAGCACGCGCTCGGCTGTGGTGCCCACATGCCGCTCGGCTCGTCCGCCATGAAGGCGCTGATCCGCTCCGGCCGCGAGCCGAGCCAGTTGCACAACAACTGCTCGGGCAAGCACGCCGGCATGATCGCCACGGCGCTGCACCTCGGCGAACCGATCGAAGGCTATTTCGATCCGCGCCATCCCGTGCAGCGGCGCGTGCATGACGTTCTGAGCGGTCTCTCCGGACTGCCGCTCGGTGACGACGTGATGGGGCTCGATGGCTGCTCGGTGCCGAACTGGGCGATGCCGCTCGCCACTCTGGCGCGGCTGTTCGCGCGGCTGGTGACGGGCGCCGGACTACCGCCCGAGCGGCGACGCGCGGTGGACCGCATCCTCAAGGCGTGCTGGGCCGAGCCGGAGCTCGTCGCAGGCCCGGGTCGCGCCGATACCGTCGTCATGCGCAAGCTGCCGGGCCGCATCTACATGAAGACCGGTGCCGAGGGCGTCTATGCCGGCGGTTTCCCGGAGCACGGGCTCGGCTTCGCGCTGAAGATCGACGACGGCACCACGCGCGCGTCCGCGGGTGCGGTGATGGCGCTGGTCGAGCGCATCGTGCCTGAGGCGCGCGGGCTGATGGCGCGCAAGGTGCTGAAGAGCTGGCGCGGCATCGAGGTCGGCGAGATCCGCACCGCACCTGCCCTCGAGCGCGCGCTCGAACGCCTCGACACCGCGCTGGTCGGCTGAGCGCTGGCCACCTGGAGCAGGTTCGATTGAAATGCATCGATGGCGCCGGCATTGGCCTGCTCAAGTCCTTGTTTGCGAGTCTGATTCACGACTGTGAAGGAAGCGCGAGTGCTTCCTTCACAGTCGATCAGGCTCTGTGGCGAACGCGACAGCCAGAAGCCGAGGCGCTGCGGAAGATCGCGGGCCGACGGGGCAATGTTTGCATCGCTGGCCGCGACGTCGCGTTAACCGGGATCGTCGATCCGGCTGCGGCGATTGCATCGCCGTTGACGGGCCGCAATGACCTGCGGGGTCGCTTGAGTGCAGATAGTCGCTCATCCGCAGGGACGCTGCGGGAAGGACGCTCAACGCCCGTCTCGCAGAGGTGCCCCGGCCTCGATAGGAGCGCGCACATGAGCACCCCGACCACACTGCGAAGTCGCTTGTTTGCCGGCGCCGCGAGCGCCGCAAGCATCGCGGTCGTCTGCGCCTTCGCGTCCGGGAAAGCGGCAGCGGGCGAGGGCTTCTGGCAGCGCGAGGCGCCGGTCTATTACGGCGTCGATGACAAGCCGTGCCGGCCGCCGGGCGGTCCGTGCGTCGCCGGCCACAGCAAGTATGATCCGGGCCCGCCGATCGAGGTCAGGATCGACGACGCCAGCGAGACGCACGTCACGTTCGGCAAGCGCGTGCCCAACCGCTCGTTGCAGCCG
>CALFEM010000567.1 GCA_937950105.1 uncultured Alphaproteobacteria bacterium
TGATCGACTGGCGCCGCTCGGCCTCCTCCGATCATCTCTACGTGCGCGAGCGCGAGTGGGAAGCCGCGCACACCATGTGGCTGTGGCCGGACCTTTCCGCCTCGATGGCGTTCCAGAGCCACCTATCGCAAACCTCGAAGCGCTCCCGCGCCATCGTGCTGATGCTGGCCGCCGCCGAATTGCTGGTGCGTGGCGGCGAGCGCGTCGGCATCCTCGGCGTGTCGCAGCCGACCGCCAGCCGCAAGGCGACGGTGAAGCTCGCGGAAACGCTGTTGCAGCGAAGCGCCGAGCCGGCACTGACCGGCAGCCTGCCGCCGAAGGCGCGCATCGCGCGCTTTTCCGGTGCGCTGCTGATTTCCGATTTCCTCGATCCGCTGGACGAGATCGCCGCCCGGCTCGAGGGGATCGCCGGCAGCGGCGTGCGCGGGCACATGGTGCAGGTGCTCGATCCCGCCGAGGAGACCTTGCCCTACGACGGCCGCACCGAGTTCATTGCGCCCGAAGGCTCGGCGACGTGGATCGCCGATCGCGCCGAGAGCATCCGCGAGACCTATCGCGCGCGCCTCGACGCGCATCGCGCCGGCCTCGCGCAGATCGCCCAGCGTCTCGGCTGGACGTTCCTCGTCCACCACACCGACCGCTCGGCGGCGGAGCCGCTGCTGACGCTCATCATGCAGCTCGGCGCCGGGGGGTATCGCTGGCAGGTGTCGGCGGGAGGCGCCCCATGAGCTTCGGCGCGCTCGCTTTCCTCAATCCGTGGCTGCTCGCCGGCCTGCTGTCGCTGCCGCTGATCTACTGGCTGCTGCGCACGGTGCCGCCGCGCCCGAAGCAGGTCGAGTTTCCGCCGACGCGCATTCTCGTCGGCATCGAGAACGTCGAGAAGACACCGGCCAAGACGCCGTGGTGGCTGATGCTGATCCGCCTGCTCGCCGCCGCGCTGGTGATTTTTGCGCTGGCCGAGCCGGTGCTGAACCCGACGCGCGAGAGCGCGCTGTCCGGCAGCGGTCCGGTCGTGCTCGTCATCGACAACGGCTGGGCCGGGGCCAGCCACTGGGGCGAGCGCATCGCCGCTGCGGAACGGCTGATCGACGCCGCCGAGGGCCAGGGCCGCGCCGTGATCGTGGCGCCGACGGCGCCGCGCGCCAAGACCACGAGCGTGAAGATCGAGGCACCCGCGACCGCGCGTTCGACGCTCGCGGCGCTGCTGCCGCAACCGCACGCACCGGACCGCGCGCAACTGCTCGCCGCGCTCGACAACGTGCTGGCCAATGCCAAAGGCGGCACCAGCGTCGTCTGGCTCGCCGACGGTATCGACCATGGCACCGCGGCCAAGGGTTTCGCAGAGGGGCTCGCGAAAATCGCCAGCGGCGGCTCGTTCGCCCTGCTCGGCGACACGGCCGGACGCGAACCGGTCGGCATCGCCGCAACGGCCGGCAGCGGCGGCTGCCTCGAAGCGCGTGTGCTGCGCGCCGAAGGCGCCATGCGCAACGGACAGGTGCATGCGTTCTCCGCGCGCGGCGAGCGCATCGGCGAAGCGGCCTACGTCCTCGCGCAGGGAGAAACCGCCGCAACCGCCGTGTTCGACATGCCGCTGGAACTGCGCAACCAGGTGACACGCGTCGAGATCGCGGGTGAGCGCTCGGCGGGCGCGGTGTCGCTGATCGACGCGCGCGCGCAGTGGCATCGCGTCGGCCTCATCTCCGGCGAGCGCCAGGAAGAGTCGCAGCCGCTGCTGGCGCCGCTCTACTACATCGAGAAGGCGCTGGCGCCCTATGCCGAGATCGTCAAATCGAAGGACGCCAATCTCGCTGCCGGCATCGACAGCATCCTGAAGCAGAACGCCACCGTGCTCGTGCTCGCCGACATCGGCACGCTGTCCGGCGACATGGCGGCGCGCGTCGAGGACTGGGTCAAGCGCGGCGGCGTGCTCGTGCGCTTCGCCGGACCGCGCCTCGAAAAGGGTGGCGACGATCTGCTGCCGGTGCCATTGCGCCTCGGCGGGCGCACGCTCGGCGGCGCGCTGTCGTGGTCGACGCCGCAGCCGCTCGCCGCCTTCGACGAGAAGGGCCCGTTTGCCGGCTTCCCCGTGCCCGCCGACGTCACCGTGAGCCGGCAGGTGCTCGCCGATCCGCAGCGCCTCGGCCCGGACGTCGCGGTGTGGGCGCGTCTTGCCGACGGCACGCCGCTGGTCACTGCGCGGCGCGAGGGCGAGGGGCAGATCGTGCTGTTCCATGTGACCGCAAATTCCGAATGGTCGAACCTGCCGCTGTCGGGCGTGTTCGTCGACATGCTGCGCCGCCTGTCGACGCTCGGGCGTATCGGTGCACCGCCCTCGGCCGACGGCGCGGCGACGACCACCACATCCGCAGATGCCGCGAGCGCCGGTCCAACCGCCGAGATCGGAAGAGCACACGTCTGAACTCCAGTCACTTAGGCATCTCG
>CALFEM010000568.1 GCA_937950105.1 uncultured Alphaproteobacteria bacterium
TACGAGCTGCCTAAGTGACTGGAGTTCAGACGTGTGCTCTTCCGATCTCCAGCAGCAGCGGCCGGGCTTCGCGACGCGGTCCGGGGCCCGACACGCCCACAGGTCCGAAGGGAAAGAGCGCGTTCAACCGAAGATCCGCCGTTGTTCGGACTGCACCGCGTCGCGGTTCAGACGCTGCTCCCGCCCGAGCCGCACGGCCGCGTCGGCCTCGACTGTCGCAGGGGTACCGCCGAGACGCAAGATGCGGGTGCCGAGCGTCACCGCTTCGGCGCGATCGTGGGTGACGAACAGCACCGTCGTCGGCTGGCGCTGCCAGAGGTCGATCAGGAGCTGGCGCAACGCCTGCGCGGTCGGGTCGTCGAGCGACACGAACGGCTCGTCCATCAGCAGCACGCTCGGCTCCAGAATGAAGCCGCGGGCAAGCGCCGCTCGCCGCTGCATACCGAGCGACAGCCGCTCGGGATAGGCGTCACCCGCATCCTCGAGGCCGACACGGGCGAGCATCGCATCGATACGAGCGTGGCGAGGGTCGCCCTCGGGCAGCACGAGCGAGATGTTCTCGCGCACCGTGCGCCACGGCAGCAGGCGCGGGCTCTGGAAGATGTACGTCACCTCCTGGCCGGGCGGGTCGAAGGCGACGTGGCCGGTGTAGTCCTGGTCGAGCCCCGCGACGATGTTGAGCAGTGTCGACTTCCCGCAACCCGAAGGCCCGGTGAGCACGACGAACGATCCGCGCTCGATGTCGAGGTCGATGCGGCCGAGGACGGGTTGCAGAGGCCGCCCGGCGACGGCCGGCCAGGTCTTCCCGGATATGGCGACGCGCAGGACGACGCTCATCGCCGCCACCTGTTGGCGCGCGCTTCGAGCGGCTGCAGCAGGCCGATCTCGATGATCTGCACGACCACGATGAAGGCGACCGCATAGGCGAGGATCATCGGCACGTCGAACAGCTGGAAGGCGACGTGGAGCTGGTGGCCGACGCCATTGGAGCGGCCGAGCAGTTCCACGACCAGCACGATCTTCCAGACCAGCGACAGCCCCGAGCGGGCGGAAGCGGCGAAGAACGGCGCCATCTGCGGCAGCGTCACGTGCCGCAAGGTTTTCCAGAATCCGAACCGGTACATGCGCGCCATTTCGGAGAGATCGCGCGACAGGCTGCGTGCGCCCTCGCGCACGGTGACGGCGACGTTCGGGATCTTGTTGATGGCGACGGCGACGATCGCGGCGGTCTCGGTGAGGCCGAACCAGACGTAGCAAAGGATGATGACGACCAGCGCCGGCAGGTTGAGGAAGAAGATGAGCCAGCTGTCGAAAAAGCGGTCCGCCCCCTTCGAGCGCCCGAGCGCGAGACCGATCGCCGAACCGACGATCATCGCCAGCACGAACGATACGACGACGCGGGCGAGCGTGGCGCCGACGTGATGAACGAGTGCGCCGGAACGCAGCTCCACGAGAACCGTATCGAGCACGGTCAACGGTCCCGGAAAGGTGCGGCTGCCGGCCAGCGCAGCGGCGAGCTGCCAGACGAGCAGCAACACTACCAGCGAGCCCACGGACCAGAGCGTGCGAGAGCGCAGCAGCGCTTCGGCCTGAGCGCCCGCGAGCGACGGCCGGCTATTTGTCGACTCGAGCGCCATCGAACAGCTTTGCATCGAAGCGGGTACCGCCGACGAGTTCCGTCTCGCCGAGTTGGACCAGCAGGTTGAACAGCTTTTCCGCCGCCGCCGTCTGCGCCTCGCCCCAAGGCTTGGGAATGCCGGAGCGATAGTAGGCCTTGAGCGCGAAGAACTCGGCGTCGGAATTGGCGCGCATCAGCGGCCGCAGCCGCTCGAACGCAGCATCCGATGTCACGAGGATACGGCTGCCCTCGTCGACCGCCTTGAAGAAGGCGGCGAGTTCGCGCTCCTTCGTCCGGGCGGTCTCCTCCTTCCAGACGAAACCGACCAGCGGCGGCACCGGCTCGACACCGAGCTTCGCCAGCATGTCGTCGGCCGACAGCAGCGGACGAAAACCTGCGCCCTCGAGACGGGCGGCAAAGGTCCAGAAATTCAGGCAGGCGTCGATGCGTCCGTTCTTCAACTCCTCGGCCACCAGAGGCGCTGCACCGAACACGGGAGTCGCGCTCTCGGCGAGATCGCGGCCGAGCATCTTGCGCGAATAGGCGCGCAACAGGATCCATGTCTTGTCGATGGCTGAGCCGGCGACACCGAGACGCTTGCCCTCGAGATCGGCGAGCGTCCTGATGGGCCCGTCCTTGGCCACCATGATCGAGCCGAGAGTCGACGAGAACGGACGGAACTGCAGCGCTTGCCCGAGCGAGCGCTGGCGCATCGCCCAGGTCCAGTCGCTGACGATGACATCGGCATCGCCGGCCAGCAGCGCGATCGGCCCGGCCTGGTTGGTCGCCACTTCGACCGGAACGATGCGGACCCCGGCCGTCTCGGCGAGCTTGTCGTTGGCGATGGTGTCGAGCAGCCACGACAGCGAGCCGAACTTCAGCGTCGCGATGCGCAGCGCACCGGCTTCTGCGAGTGCCAGGCGCGGCAGCAGCGGCAGGGCGGCACCCGCTGCCGCGAGGCTCAGGAGATGGCGGCGGTCGATCATTCGGGAACTCCGGCGGCGTGCAGCTGGCGCTCGGCGAGATGGCGGACACCGCGCGCCCACGCCTCGTCCGTGCTGCCCTGTACGGTCGTCGACAGCACGGCCGTCAGTTTCTGCTCACGAACGTCGCGAAGGTAAAGCTTGAAGTTGAACAGCAGGTCGGAAAGCTTCTCGACCGTGGCGACCAGCGCGAGGCGGGCGCCGGCCGACTTGGCGATGTCGTCCTCGCACCCGTTGCACTGACTGATCGGCTGTTTGGCGGCCACCTCGGCGGCGACATCGGCTTCCGGCACCAGTGTGAAGCGCGCGTCCTTGGCGACACGCTCACGCAGATCAGCGGAGATGCGGGCCAGCCGCTCCGTTTCCGCCTTGGACGGCCCTTGCGGCAAGCCGCCCGGCGCATCGTAGCCGAACGCGCCCGCGGTCTGCGTCGCGTCGATCAGTTCGAATGGAAAGACCACAGTGCGCGTGGCGCCATGAGCGCTTTGAGCGCCGCAGGCGATCAGCACGGCTGAGGCGCAGAGCGACGGTATCGCGGCTCCAGCTCGGCGCATGTTCCTCCTCGATCCGTCTTATCTTGTTATTTGGCCGCGCAGGTGCGCCATGAGCGCACCCGAGCGGCAGGCGGACAAGCTCTCAATATACGCAGCGTTCGCCGGCCGCAAAGGTCTTGGGGCAGCACTATCGCGCCCTTGATGCGCGCCAGCGCCTGCACCGGCTCACGTTCACGTGATCGTCGCTCTGTGCACCGCGCCCCGGGCCGGCATCGTAGTGCTCGCGATCAATTCCGCTTGTCGCGCGGCGAAACGTAACTATGTTACATCAAAACACGATCAGAAACTCCGGGAGGATGATGGCATGGCGATCGCCGCCAGTGCACGTTCGGCCATTCGCGCAGCTCTTGCTTGCGCCGTAGTTGCGTCCGCCGCCGCTGTCGTGACGGCCCCGTCGACGACGCTCGCCCAAGAAGCGCAGCCACCGGCCGTTGCCCCCGCTGCGACGACGCGCGAGCCCGGCACGCAACAGATCACCATCCTGCTTGTGCGCGAACTTGTCGACCGGCTGCCGCCGCTGTCGCTGCTCGACCAGCCGCCCAAGGATGACGGTATCGCCGGCGCCAGGCTCGCCATCGACGACAACAACACGACCGGTCGCTTCCTGAAGCAGAGCTTTTCTCTCGACACGCTCGAAGCGAGCGATCCTGCCCAACTCATCGCCGACACGGTTGCGCGCGTCGACAAGGGCGCCGGCTTCGTCGTCGCCGACGTCGCCCCCGATACCCTGGTGAAGCTCGCGGATGCGCTCGCCGGGAAACAAGCCGTCATTTTCAACACCAGCGCGGCGGACGAGCGGCTTCGCGAGGAAGATTGCCGCGCCAACGTCAAGCACACGGCACCCTCGTACTCCATGCTCGCCGATGGGCTCGGGCAGTATCTCGCCGTCAAGCGCTGGCGCAACTGGCTGATGGTCACCGGCAGCAACGTCGACGACAAGCTGTGGGCCGACGCGCTCCGCCGCGCCGCCAAGCGCTTCGGCCACAAGATCGTCGAAGAGCGCGAATTCAAATACGAGGTCGGCAGCCGCCGCTCGGATGGCGGTTACGAGCAGATCCAGCAGCAGATCCCGTCGTTCCTGCAAGGTGCTGCCGCGCACGACATCGTCATCGTCGCCGACGCGGCCAGGCTGTTCGCGGATTACTTCCCGTACCGCACGTGGGAAGCGCGCCCCGTCGCCGGCTCGGCCGGCCTGTTCGCGACCGCCTGGCATCCGGCGGTGGAGCTGTGGGGCGGCACGCAGTTCCAGAACCGCTTCAAACGTCTCGCCAACCGTAACATGCGCCCGCTCGACTACAACGTCTGGACGGCGGTCCGTTCGGTCGGCGAGGCCGCGACGCGCCGGCGCTCGGCCGATGCCAAGGATCTCATCAGCTACATGCTGACGCCCGAGTTCGAGATCGCCGCCTTCAAGGGACGCAAGCTCACCTATCGCGACTGGAACGGGCAACTGCGCCAGCCACTGCTCGTCGCAACCGACAAGTTGCATGTCACGGTGTCGCCGCAGCCCGAGTTCCTGCACCAGTTCAGCGAACTCGACACGCTCGGCGTCGACAAGCCCGAAACCAGGTGCCGGGCCTACGCCAAATAGCGGCTGGCGCATTCCCGCATCCGTTGCCCAATCCCATCCGTCGCGCAAGCACACACCAGAAAAGGGAGCCGACCGCGTGACCAACAAGCTTCGAGGCGTTCTTCCGGCCCTCACCTTGGCAAGCGTCGTTCTGGCCGCTTCGCCGGCGGCGGCCTACACCGTGTTCGTCACCAACGAGAAGGACAACACGATTTCCGTGCTCGACAGCGTCAAGCTGGAGGTCGTCAACACGTTGAAGGTCGGCGCCCGCCCGCGCGGCATCACGCTCTCGCGCGACAACAAATGGCTGCTGGTCTGCACCAGCGATGACAATCGCGTCGAGGTCTACGATGCGAAGACGCTGGCACCCGTGAAACACCTGCCGTCGGGCCCCGATCCGGAGCTGTTCATCTTCCACCCGAGCGGCAACCCGCTCTACATCGCCAACGAGGACGACAACCTCGTCACCGTCGTCGACGTGCAGAACGACAAGGTGCTCGAGGAAATCCCGGTCGGCGTCGAGCCCGAGGGCATGGGCATCAGCCCAGACGGGAAGATCCTCGTCAACACGTCGGAAACGACGAACATGGCGCATTTCATCGATACCGCCACGCACAAGATCTTCGACAACGTGCTGGTCGACACACGCCCCCGCGTCGCAGAGTTCACGCCCGACGGCAGCCAGGTGTGGGTCTCGTCCGAGATCGGCGGCACCGTCACCATCATCGAGACGGCGACGAGGAAGCAGCTCGGCAAGATCAAGTTCGAGATCCAGGGCATCACGCCGGACGCCATCCAGCCGGTCGGCGTGCGCATGACCCAGGATGGCAAGTGGGCGTTCGTCGCGCTCGGTCCCGCCAACCGTATCGCCATCATCGATGCCAAGACCTTCCAGGTCGTCAAGTACGTGCTCGTCGGCCAGCGCGTCTGGCAGCTCGGCCTGACACCCGACGACAAGCTTCTGTTCACGACGAACGGCACCTCAAACGACGTCACCGTCATCGACGTCGAGAAGCAGCGGGCCGTGAAATCCATCAAGGTCGGCCGCTACCCCTGGGGCGTGGTCGTGGCTCCGTTCTGATGGCGATGAGAGAAAGCGAGGCTCCCCCCATGAGCCAGTCGGCAAGCGCCGCAGTGGCAGCAGGCGAAGCATTCTCTGCTGCCCTGCGCGTCAGCGGCGTCAGCCACAAGTTCGGCGAGAAGACGGCGCTCGACGACGTATCTCTCGAGGTTCCGCGCGGGACCTTCACCGTGCTGCTCGGCCTCAATGGCGCGGGTAAGTCGACGCTGTTCGCGCTCATCACGCGCCTCTACGACAACGTCACGGGCGAGATCCGCATCCTCGGCCACGATGTGCGCCGCGCCCCGACGCTGGCGTTGCAACGTCTCGGAGTGGTGTTCCAGAGCCGTACCCTCGATACCGATCTGTCGCTGGCGCAGAACCTCAGTTATCACGCCGCCCTGCATGGTATTCCCGCTGGAGAAGCCAGGCGCCGCTGCCGCGAGGCACTGGAAACCGTCGCCCTCGCCGATCGCGCAAATGAGCGCGTGCGGGCCCTTTCGGGCGGACAGGCGCGCCGCGTCGAGATTGCGCGCTCGCTGCTGCACCGGCCGAACCTGCTGCTGCTCGACGAGCCGACTGTCGGCCTCGACATCGGCTCGCGCGAGGGCGTGCTGGGAATCGTCCGCTCGCTGGTGGCGACCAGGGGGCTCGGCGTGCTGTGGGCGACCCATCTCATCGACGAGATTGCCCCCGACGACCGCATCGTATTGCTGCACAAGGGCCGCGTGCTCTACACCGGCGACGTGCCTGGCATGCTCGCGGCATCTGGGGCGAAGGACTTGCGCGCCGCATTTCGCATCATGACCGGCACGGCATCGGAAGCGGAGGCGGCATGAGCAGCGACGTCATCGAAGGCCGCACCGCTGCGAGCGCCGACGCACTTGCCGCAGAACCGGTCAAACGCCTCGGCCTGCGGGCCTATCTCGTCTGCTTCCGCGGCATCGTCTGGCGCGAGGTGCTGCGCTTCCTGCATCAGCGCGAGCGGTTCCTGTCGGCGCTGGTGCGTCCGCTGGTGTGGTTGTTCATATTCGCCGCCGGCTTCCGCCAGGTGCTCGGCGTGTCGATCATCCCGCCCTACGAATCCTATGTGCTCTACGAGGTGTTCGTGACGCCGGGACTGGTCGGCATGATCCAGCTCTTCAACGCCATGCAGTCGTCGCTGTCGATGGTCTACGACCGCGAAACCGGCGCCATGCGTACGCTGCTGGTGAGCCCCTTCCCGCGCTCGTTCCTGCTGTCGTCGAAACTCGTCGGCGGCGTCGCCGTGTCGATCCTGCGGGTCTACGTGTTCCTTGCCATTGCGTACTTCTGGGAGATCGAGCCGCCACGCATCGGCTATCTGACGGTGCTGCCGGCGCTGATCCTGTCCGGCCTGATGCTCGGCTCGCTTGCG
>CALFEM010000569.1 GCA_937950105.1 uncultured Alphaproteobacteria bacterium
TGGAGCGGGATCGCACGGTCATGTTGAAGTTCAAGTTCAAGCACCTCGGCTCCTACCAGTACAAACCCGACGCGCTCGACTTCGTGTTCGGCGATCAGCAGACCCCCGGCACCCGCCCGTAGCCGCGCCCTTGGTGGCGAGCGTTGCCGAAGACCTGGGTCAACGAGCGTACACCAATCCGCTTGCCGCTTACTGAAAGGGCGAGCCGTGGGCTGCAGTTGTTGCGGCGCCACACGCAAAACGCCACTCCCTTGCCACGGTTGTGTGGATAACGCGACGCAGCCCCGACGCCCGGGAGGTACCATGCGATCCATGCGAATCTCCGCCGCTCTGACAGGACCCGCTCCCATGCCCGACGCCGGCCACCGCCGCGCCTTCTCCGTCGCGTCCGCGCGCGGCCCCCTTGCCTGCGCCGCCATCACGATCGCCGTCACGGCCGCCGCGGTACTCGTCCCGGTCACGGGCGCCGGGGCCGCGTCGAACGAAATCCTCGTGCTGGTCAACGACGAGCCGATCACCGCCTACGAGATGGAGCAGCGTCAGCGGCTGCTCGGCCTCAGCGCCGACATCGGCTCCTACGTTCGCGACAACGCCAAGAAGCGTTGGGAAGCGATCGTCAAGAATCCCAAGATCAACGACGAGTTCCGCGCCTTCGCCGTCAAGCGCAACCCGAAGACCAAGGAAGAGCTGCAGAAGATCCAGCAGGAGTTCATCAAGCAGAAGCAGAAGACCATGATGGAGGGGCTGCAGGCCGAGGCCCGCTCGCGCGCCGTCAAGGGCACCGACCGTGCGGCGCTGAAGGAACTCGTCGAAGAGCGTCTCAAGCTGCAGGAGGCGAAGCGCAACAACGCCCTCGCCACCGACGAGCAGATCTCCAAGGTGATCGGCGGCATCGCCTCACGCAACAAGATGAACGAGGAGCAGTTCGCCAAGCACCTCGCCGGCATGGGCGTCGATATTTCGACCATGCGGGCGCGCTTCCGCGCGGCGATCTCCTGGAACGCCGTGGTGCAGAGGCGCTTCGGCTATCAGGTGTCGATCACCGAGCGCGACGTCGAGCGCTTCGTCGAAGCCGACGCCACCGCCGCACTCGACGATGCCGGCAGCAACGTCGATCTGGTGGTGCAGCGGGTGACGCTGCCCGTGGCCGGCAATCTCGATCAGAAGGCGATGGCCGAGCGCCTCGCTCAGGCCGAGCAGCTGCGGGCGAAGTTCGCCGGCTGCAAGTCGACCGAGAAGGCCGCCAAGGGCATCGGCGCCAACTTCGAGAACATCGGCGCGCGGCGCGCGTCGAGCATCGGCGAGCCGATGCGGACGCTGCTGCTCAACGCCAAGGAAGGCGAAATGATACCGCCCAACGTCGGCCCCGACGGCGTCGAGCTGTGGGCGCTGTGCGGCAAGAAGCAGACGGCGGCGAAACCCGGCGCGCCGAGCGCTCCCGGCGCCGGCGGCGGCGCGTCACCCAAGGACGAACGCCGCGACAAGGAGTTCGACATCCTCGCGCGCAAGCATCTCAAGGACCTGCGCCAGGACGCTACCATCGATTGCCGCGCCGAGGCCAAGAGCGGGCTATGCCAGTCGCTGTGAGCAGGTCCGGCGCAGCGGCGTCCGCGGTGCCGCTGGCGCTGACCATGGGCGACCCCGCCGGGATCGGTCCTGAACTCACCGTTCGTGCCTGGACCCGGCGTGCGAGCGACGGGCTGGCACCGTTCGTCTATGTCGGAAACGGCGATCATCTGGAAGCCACGGCACGCGCCCTCGGCGTGTCTCTCTCCATCCGCCGCGTCGCCAGTTTCGCCGAGGCGGCAGGCGAGCACGGGCCGGTGCTGCCGGTGCTCGACATCGCCTTGCCGGCGCCGGTGGTGCGGCCCCGGCCCGATGCGGCCAATGGCACGGCCGTCATTGCCGCTATCACGCGCGCGGTCGAAGCGGTCGTCGCCGGAGATGCGGCCGCGGTGGTCACCAATCCGATCGCCAAGAGCGTGCTCTATGCCGCCGGCTTTGTGCACCCCGGACATACCGAGTTCCTCGCCGACCTCGCGCGCCGGCTCGTGCCCGGAGCACCATCCGATCCGGTGATGATGATCGCGTCGGACGAACTCAACGTGGTGCCGCTCACCATCCACATCCCGCTTGCCGAAGTTCCGCGTGCGATCACGCGCGACGCCATCCTGCGCACCGCCCGCATCATGCATCAGGCGCTGCACCGCGATTTCGGCATCGCGCGCCCGCGCATCGCCGTCACCGGGCTCAACCCGCATGCGGGCGAGGCCGGAAACATGGGGACCGAGGATCGCGACATCATCGCCCCGGCGAGCGCAACGCTGCGCGCCGAGGGCCTCGACGTGACGGGCCCGCATCCGGCCGACACGCTGTTTCACGCAGGCCGCCGCGCGAGCTACGACGCCGTGCTCGGCATGTACCACGATCAGGTGCTGATCCCGGTGACGACGCTGGCGTTCGACACGGGCGCCAACGTCACGCTCGGCCTGCC
>CALFEM010000570.1 GCA_937950105.1 uncultured Alphaproteobacteria bacterium
CAGGCCGCCGGCGAAAGTCGCCGCCGCGCCAGCCGCGCCAGCCGCGCCGTCCGTGCAGCCGTCGGCAAAAGCTCCGGCCGCACCGCCCGCCGCACCGTGGCGCACCGAAACGGACCGCGCCGCCGACGTAGCTCCGGATCGCACGGCCGACCTCGCGCCGCCGTCCGGGGCGTCCGGCGTGCGCGACGATCTCCCCTCGCTCGCGGCGACCGACACGCCCGACGGCTACACCATCGACGAGGTGCAGGCCGCGACGCGCGGCTTCTTCGGCACCATCTCGACCGGCCTCGGCAGCGTCATCGAATATGCTTTTTCGCGCTATGGCCGCCCGGCCGGATACGTGCTCGGCACCGAGGGCGGCGGCGCCTTCCTCGCCGGCGTGCGTTACGGCAAGGGCGAGCTGTTCACGCGCTCGGGCGAGCGCCGCCCGGTGTACTGGCACGGGCCATCGCTCGGCTATGACTTCGGCGCCGAAGGCTCGCGCACGCTGTTCCTGATCTACCACCTCGCCGATGCCGAGCAGTTGTTCCGCTCGTTCGCCGGCGTCGATGGCTCGGCGTATCTGGTCGGCGGCGTCGGCCTCACCGTCCTCAAGGGCGGCCCCGTGCTGATGGCGCCGATCCGTACCGGCGTCGGCCTGCGCCTCGGCGCCAACGTCGGCTACGTGCGCTTCACCCCGCGCGCCACCTGGAACCCGTTCTGATCCATCTCGTGCGTCGAAGCGCTGCACACGAGCGGCACGAACAGATGAACAAAAAAGGGGAGGCGCGCGGCCTCCCCTCTCTCGCATCAGCCCTCTGTGGGCGATCATCAGTAGTTGGCGGAATAGCCGCCGGAGTAGGAATTCTTGCGCCAGTACTGCTTGGCGGCCTGCGGGCCGACGTACATGTACGGCTGGCCGTTGCGATAGACGACCTTGGGCGGCGCGGCGCGGCGCGGGCCACTTGCCGAGCCGTAGCTGCGGCGCGGCTTGGTCACGACCGGCTCGCTGTCATAATCCCAGAAGTTGCCCGTATACTTCGGCGCGCTCGGCTTGCGGGCGATCTTCGGCGCGCTGTCGCGAGCGGTGCCGTGCAGCGAGATCTGGGTCTGCCCGCGGCCGTGACGATTGACCATGTTGAAGAGCGTCTTGGCGTTGCCCGGCGACAGGCGCACGCAGCCGTGCGAGGCCGGGCGGCCGAGCATGCCGGTCGCGTAGGTGCCGTGGATGGCGAAGCCGCCGGTGAAGAACACCGCGTGCGGCATCGGCGCGTTATCGTACTTGCGCGAATAGTGCATTTTCGACATCCACGTCGGCCGGTAGGTGCCGTTCGGCGTGCGATAGCCTGAGCGGCCCGACGAGATCGGCCACGAGTGCACCGTCTGCCCGTTCTCGCTGACGGTCATGCGCTGCTTGGTGAGATCGATGCTGACGCGCAGCGTCGTTGCCGGCGGCACCGGCTTGGCCGCGATGGCTTCGGTCGCCTTGGCATCACCAGCGGCGGCCACCTTCGTAGAGGGTTCCGATGCGGCGGCCGTTGCTTCGGGAGCCGCCGTCGAACTCGCAGCCGTCGGAGCGGGCGCCGCATTGAGCACCGCAGGTGCCGCCGCCTTGGTCTCGGCTGGCGCGCTTGCAGTATCGGCAGGGGTGGCGTGGGCCGTGGCGGCCGTCAGGCTCGTCGTGAGTGCGAGCGCCGCGGCGCCGGCAATCCAGGAACGCATCATCAATCAAATCTCCAACGCATTACGGGGAAAACTGGTGCGACCAGCTATAGCGGGCGAACTGATGCCGTTTGCTTAACGCGCAGCATCCCGAAGCATGAGAATTTTTGCGCCCGTCCCAAGGGTTTCTTTACCTCGGCTCAGTCTGGCCCAGACGTCCCTCTACGGCAATCCGCGATTAATTCCGCAGTCAGCTTTTCAGCCCCTTGAAGGCATCGAGGGCACAGTCGCGCGCAACCGCGTGGTCGACGATCGGGGCCGGATACGCCGCCGTCGCGCGCATGCCACACGCAGAAGTTGCGCCGAGGTCGTGCGGACGATGCGCCGCGGCTCCCTCGATCCCGGCCAGTTCATCCACCCAGCGGCGCACGTATCCGCCCTCGGGATCGAACTTCTCGCCCTGCGTGGTCGGATTGAAGATGCGAAAATAGGGAGCCGCGTCGGCGCCGGAGCCCGCCACCCACTGCCAGCTCGCGGCATTGTTGGCGAGATCGGCATCGACGAGCGTGTCCCAGAACCAGGCCTCGCCCTCCTGCCACGGGATCAGCAGGTCCTTGACGAGGAACGAGGCGACGATCATGCGCACGCGGTTGTGCATCCAGCCCGTCCTCCAGAGCTCGCGCATGCCCGCATCGACGATCGGGTAGCCGGTCCGGCCCTTCTGCCACCGCGTCAGCATGGCCGTGTCGGCGCGCCACGGGAACTTCGCGAACTCGGGCCGGAACGGCGCCTCGGGCAGGGTCGGGAAGTGAAACAGCAGGTGCGAGGAGAACTCACGCCAGACCAGTTCTTTCAGGAACGTCTCGAGGCCGCCGTCGCGGCTGCCGCCGATGCCGGCATCGCGCTCACTTGCCACGCGCCACCAGATGAGACGCGGCGAAATCTCGCCGTGCGCGAGATGTGGTGACAGCCGCGACGTGCCCTCGACATCAGGCCGGTTGCGCATCTCCGTGTACTCGGTGGCGGCTTGCGCGGTGAATGTATCGAGGCGATCGAGCGCCCCCGCTTCCCCGGGCGACCATACCGGCACGAAACCCTTCGCCCAGTCAGGCCGCGTCGGCAGCAGCTTCCACGCGGCGAGCTTGTCCGACTTCTTCCAGGTCTTCGGCGCCGGCAACGCTTTCGGTCGCGGCAATGGCTTCTCCAGACGGATGGTCGAGGACAGCGCCCGCCAGAACGGCGTGTAGACCTTGTAGGGCTCGCCGGTCTTGGTCTTGATCGTCTCCGGCTCCATGAGGAGCCAGCCCGGGTAGCGTTTGAGCTCGATGCCGGCGGCCGCGAGGCGCGTGCGCACAGCCCCCTCCTGCGCGATCGCCCAAGGCTCGTAGCGGCGCGAGCAGACCACCAGATCGGCGCCCGTCTCGCGCGCTATCCCTGCGAGTTGGGTCGCGGCGTTGCCGCGGCGCAGGATGAGCCGGCCGCCGAGCTTCTCGATATCCGCCGCCAGCGCCTCGAGGCTGTGATGCAACCACCAACGCGACGCGCCGCCCGGCGCCCAGCGTCCGGCTGCCGTCTCGTCGAGGATGTAGACCGGGATCACCGCACCGCCGCGCCTCATGGCCGCGCCCAGCGGCGCATGATCTGCGAGCCTCAGATCGGTACGGAACCAGACAAGCGTCGCCGGCGCAGTCATTCAGAGAGCTTTCGAGGCTGGATATGGAAGCGGGCAGAGAAGCATAAGCGGAGGCGGCGCAGCGCCGCACGACGCCTGCATGCCAGCCGGTACGGCCGGCGACCGTCCGCGGATCGCGCCGGGCTCAGTTGATCAGTTGAACAGCAGGTCGAACAGGGTCTTCGGCTTGCGACGCTGTTGCGGTTGCGGCCTATACTCGCGGCGCGGCGCCGGCGCATACATCTGCTGGTCGAAGCTCTGCAACTGCTCGTCCCCGGCGCTGGTGTAACGGCGCGGGCCGCTGCGCGTCGCATAGGACGGGTCGCGCCGCGCGCCAGTGCCGCGCAGGATCAATTCGTCGGTGACGCCATCGACGGCAGCCACGCTGACGCGGTCCTCGCCCCAAGTCCACGCCGCGACTTTCGCCCCTTGCCGATGCGGCTCGATGGCGACGACGGTATTGGAGGCGAGGTTCAACACGGCGGCGAGTTCGGTTTCCTCCGGCCCAGTCGGGCCTTCAACCTTGCCGCCGGAGAACGTCAGCACCGCGATGCCGCGCAGCGGCGGCTCGCGCTCCTCGAACGAGATCAGGCGCGGCTCACCCGGCCCCATCAGCTCGAGCGGCACGCTCAAGCGGCGGAACTGCGGATGGGTCGCGAAGTAGCGGTTGCCGCGCATCACGACCTGCCACTTGCCGAGGCCAAGCCCCGGCACCGGCTTTTCATCGGCCGCGCCGGTGTCGCCGTCGAGCCGTTCGAGCGCATCGCTGGCGAGCTTGAACGACGGATCGAGGAACAGCGCGCGGCGCAGGCTCGCGACCGCTTCCTCCTTCTGCCCCATCGCTTCGTCGATTTCGGCCTTGGCCCACAGGACCTCTGGCGCATCGGCGGCGATCTTCTCGGCGGTCGCGACGTCCTTGGCACCGACGTCGGCCTGGCCCTGCTCCTTGTAGACGAACGCGCGATAGGCGAAGGCGCGGGGCGAGCGTCCGTCGAGCTCGATGGCGCGGGCGAGATCGGCGAGCGCTTCGTCGTTCTTGCCGTCGCGCGCATGCGCCAACCCGCGCTCTGCGTAATAGCCGGCGGCGCCCGGCTTCAGCTCGATCGCGCGCGAGAGGTCCTTGATCGCCGCCTGCTGATTGTCGGAGGCGAGGTAGGCGCGGCCGCGCAGCTCGTAGAGATCGGGGTTGTTGATGTCGAACGCCACGGCGCGTGACAGATCCTCGATCGCTTCCTCGAAATGACCGACGGCGATCTTGGCTTCGGCACGATGCCGGTAGCCGGCGGCGAAGCTGCCGTCGGCCGTCACGGCGCGCGAGAAGTCGCGGATCGCCGCATGCGGGCGGCCGAGCTGCAGGTGGGCAAAACCGCGCCCGCTGAGCGGCGCCGCCGCAGCCGGCAGCAGGCTCACGGCCTGCGTGTAGTCGCGGATGGCGGCCTGGAACTCGCCGCCCTTCATCAGCGCACCGGCGCGGTTGTTGTAAGCCGCCGCATAGCCGGGCGCGAGCACCAGTGCGCGGTCGAAATCCTTGACCGCTTCCTTCACCTGTCCGACCGCGAGCAGCAGATTGCCGCGATTGTTGTAGATCGCCGCGTACTCGGGGAAGAGCTGGGCAGCCTTGTTGAAGTCTTCGAACGCCAGCTTGGTCTGTCCGCGCCGCGCATAGGCGACGGCGCGATCGTTGAGCACCATGGCGCGGCGATCGTTCGGCAGGTTGACGTCGTCGAGCGCCGCCGAGAACAGAGCGAT
>CALFEM010000571.1 GCA_937950105.1 uncultured Alphaproteobacteria bacterium
TCTTCAGATCTGACGACGTTGTCGTATTTTCCGATCAGGCGGGATCCCTGCGGAATAAGCAGGAACCGGCCCGAGACGGTATCGAAAATGTTCTCCGTGACCTGGGCGATGACGAAGCCCGGTAGATCGGAGTTGAGACCGGTGACGAGGCTCGCCGCGATGACCGTGCCGGCCATGAGCTGATACGGCGAGGTCGGCGTCTGCAGGCCATGCGGATTGTAGACTTCCTTCTCGGGTCCGGATCGCAGGAAGGTCAGCTTGCGAAGTGCCTCGGTCGAGTCCGTGCCACCGGGCTCCAGATCACCCGCGGCAACACCGCGGCCGCGCTCGGCGGCGCGGAGCAGGGAAAGGGTCGTCGATGTTTCATCGAGTGCAACCGATCTCGAACGTGGAGGGACTGCCGATCCCGAACTGTCTGCCGCGCTCTTCTGTTCCGCGCTCGTTTGCGGCGGCGCCTTCAATTGCAATCGGAAGAAGACCTGCGATTCCCGCGCCTGACCGGCCATGCGCGCGAGGCGGGCTCGCTCCATCTGCTCCGCTTGATCGATCGGGTCGCCGCCAGCTTCGGTCAGGTGCGGGATTCCCGATGGCGGCCGTACCGGCTCGGGTGGACGCTCTGGCCGCACGCCGTCGTAGGTCGCGGGCAGTCGCGCCAGACTTTCTGCGATCGGCTTGCTCTCGACATTGATGAGCTCACGCGGCGTGCCGACCTGAAGCTTCGGCGGCTGCAGGGCGACCAGCACTAGGAAGGAAACGAGCAGCAGCACTAACGCCGCGCCGCCGAACACGACCTTGCGGTTGATGCGCGTGACCGGCTGCGGCCGTGCGCGCAGCTCCAGGTTTTCCGGCGCCACCTTCGCAGTGTTGGGCTTCGGGGCCTCTGCGTTGGGCTGTTGGGCGGATTCCGACTTCTTGTCCGGTTCGGTCTCGGTCATGAGCGCGTCTCCCGCCAGACGGCATCCGTGCGGATGATACGCACGACACGCTGCGGGGCCGTGCCGAGGCGCAGCTCGGCGGCGGCAAACAGCCGGTCGACGATGTAGGTCGTGCCGCGCACCCGATAGTTGACGAGCGCCGACTTGCCGTCCGGCCCGATCACGAACAGCGGCGGCGCTTCGCTCTGTGCGAGGCCGGACGGGAACTGGATGTAGACCTTGGCGCCATCGTCGAAGACCTGGCGCGGCTTCCACGGCGCGTCGCCCTCGATGCGATAGCGGAAGCGCAATTGATCGATGTTGACGCCACTGTCGGCAATCGAGGCCAGCGATGCGGCAGCTTCATCACGCTGCCGGCGCAATGACACGAGCTCCGCAGCGGGATACGTCCACGACACTGAGGCCATGTACGTCTTGTCGCTCGACCGCATCTCGAGGTGATACGTGCGCCGGTCGGTCGTGATGACGAGGTTGGTCTCGAGGTCGGCGCCGACCGGCTTCACCAGGATATGGACCTGGGCCTCCTTGCCCTCACCGCTGGTCGTGTCGCCGACAACCCATCGCACCGTGTCGCCGGCCGAGACCGAGACGAGCTTTTCGCCGGCTTCGAGCGCGACATCCGTCACCTGGTTGACCGCGGCATAGAGCTGGTAGAGCGCGCCCTTGGTGTAGGGATAGACCTGGATGGCGTTGATGTAGCCGTCTTTCACCGGCTCGAAGCGCGCAGCGGCGTTCGCACCAGCCACACGTTCTGATGGCGAACGCGTATCCTTCTTGCCGGCCTCCTTGCCGACCGGCTTGAGCTGGCCGGGAAGGGGAAGCGGCGTCGGCACTTCCACATAGCGGACGGGCAGCTTCGGATCGGGCTCGCGCTGTGCAGCCGCC
Source organism: uncultured Alphaproteobacteria bacterium (assembly GCA_937950105.1). Lineage (GTDB taxonomy): Bacteria > Pseudomonadota > Alphaproteobacteria > Rhizobiales > Hyphomicrobiaceae > JAEUMD01. The sequence continues at coordinate 1,821 of CALFEM010000571.1, forward strand.
ATCGCCGCGCTGTCGAAGATCGGGATCTCGGGCACCTTGATGTTGGTGGCGCAGGCGCCGAGGCTGCCCGACGTCACCACGACAATCGTGAGATTGCGCAGCTTGCTCATTTGGACTCTCCGGTGGTGACGTCTTGCGACCAGTTGAAGGCGTGCACGTAGATGCCGAGCGGGTTCTTTCTGACGGCGTCGACGGTTCGCGGTGGGGTGATGACAATGGAGAAGAGGCCCGTGAGGCGCTTGGTGTCCCTCACCGCCCCGCCCTCGAACGTGCGCTCCAGCCAGCGCACCTGGAACGAGGTGTCCGAGGCGCGCACCACGCTCGTCACCTCGACGGCGACAGTCTGCCGGCCGACGCGCGAGAAAGGATCGATCTCGCGCGCGTACTCGTTGAGCGTGACCGCGGCCTTGTCGGTGACGACGTCGTAGGCCTTCAGCCAATTCTGCCGGACGACGACGGGATCGATTGACAGTGCGCGCACATGCTCGACGAAGCGCGCCAGGTGAAAGGCGATATGCGCATCGCTCGGCGTGTAGGTCTCACCCGCCGGGCCGACGGCACGCGTCCCACCGCGCGAATCCACCTCGACGATGTAGGGCACCACCGCGCCGGTTCGCCCGATCCAGAGCAGGACGGCTGCCAGCAGCAAAGAGAGTCCGAGGCTCCCGACGGCCATCAGCCGCCAGTTGGCCGCCTGCACGCGCGCACTGCCGATCCGTTCGTCCCAGGCCTGCGCGGCTTTCTGGTAGGGCGTCACCGGTTCCGGTGTCTCGCCATAGCGCAAGGTCGATCGCTTGAACGACATGGTTGCTCCCCCTATGACTTGTTCTTGAGATCCGGGCCGCTGCTCATGCCGGCGCGGTCGCCGTCCCGCAGCGCGTGCGCCGCCATCATTCCGGCCTGCGTCATGCGCTGCCGGCGGGCCATGCTCTGCGCCCAAGCCGGTGGACCGGATGCCGGCGCGCCGCCCCCCGAAGCATTGCCATCGGGACCTTTGTCGCCGGCGTCTCCCGACGGCGCCGCATCGCGGTATCCCTGCGCGGCGCCATGGCGATAGGCATTGCGCACCGGCGCCGTTGCCGATGACGCCATGCGCGAGACCGGTCCGGAGACGGTCGCCTTTGCGACGCCGGCAACACCGCCTGCCTCATAGGCCGCACCGACGCGTCCCGAGAGCGACGCGGCCGACTTGATCGCACCACCGGCCGTGCGGCCCGCCAAACGCGCCGCGCCTGCGGTCGCAATGCCGCCCGCAACCGCCGTCCCACCAAGTGCAGCCGTCGTCGCAACCGCGGCGCCGGCCCCCAACTGCGGTGCACCGGTGATCAGACCGGCGGCGATGCCGGGCACGAAGATCGCAAGGCCGAAGACGGCGATGGCGCCGAGAATGCAGGAGGCCGCCTGCGTCAGCGTCACCTCGCCGGTCGGTCGCATCACGGTGCCGAAGATCGACGAACCGATGCCGACCACGATAGCCAGCACCATGAGTTTGATGCCCGACGAGATCACATTGCCCAGCACCCGCTCGGCGAGAAACGCCGTGTGACCGAACAAGGCGAACGGCACCAGCACGAATCCCGCGAGCACCGTCAGTTTGAACTCAATGATGGTGATGAAAAGCTGGACCGACAGCACGAAGAAGGCGAGCAGCACGATCACCCAGGCCAGCATCAGCACCGCGATCGTCACGAAGTTGGAAAAGAACGTCGTGATGCCGATGAGCTCGCCGGCCTTCTCCAACAGCGGCTTCGAGGCCGTGAAGCCCGTCGAGGCCACAAACCCTGGCCGCATCAGATCAGCCGATGTCAGCGACGTCCCCGTTGCCTTCAATCCCAATCCCGCGAACGACTGGAAGATGATGTCGGCCAGGCTCTGAAAATTCGACAGCAGCAGCGCGAAGAAGCCGACGTACAGCACCTTGCGGATGAGCTGCGCGATGACATTGTCCTCACCCATCAGCGCCCAGAACAAACCGGCAAGCGTGATGTCGATCGCAATCAGGATGCTCGTCAGGAACGCCACGTCGCCGGCGAGCAGACCGAATCCGCTGTCGATGTAACGGCTGAATGTCGCCGTGAACTGGTCAATGATCGCCAAGTCGTCCATGCGGGTTTCGAGCTCCGGGCAAGGCTCCGCCGTCGGCGGAAATCGCGTTCGCCGTTACGTGGTCGTCAGGGGTGAAGTGTCATGCCGCGGCGAATATCATCGTCGTCGCCGGCCGCTGTGGTGTCGCTGCGCGAGCGGGCTGCCGCCCGCGCCCGCTTGAGGGACGTGTCCCTCAAACTCCCTCCTTTTTAGATATCGCAAGAGACGGTTGGTCCGGCTGGCCCGCACTCGCGCATAGTGATGCAAGCGGTTCCGCCGACTGGGGTGCGGGCGGCGCATAAAGCATGTCGCCGACATCGCTCGGCGCCGCGAAGCGAATAGTGCTCGTTCCATTTCAATTTCTCCCGTTCTCATCGACTTGCCGAATATCCGGCCCCCGTACCGACAAAGGACTTGAAGCGCTGACGGGCTTCGTCCTCGGTGGCGAGATCGCGGGCACGGCTGACGGTTTCGGCGCGGTGTTGCGCGGCGAGCAGTCCTTGCAGCGTGAGGGACTGCTTGACGGCGAGGCTGGTGAGCTCGTTGCCGGCCTGGGTGGCTTCGAGCGCGCCGGCGGCGTTGCGGGATCGCGTCATGGCATCGCCGAGCAGGCGTGTGTCAGTCTCGATGCCGTCGGCGATCTGGCCTTGCAGGAGGGCAGCGCGTTTGAGGCCGGCGTATTCCTCGTCCCATCGGGTTTTGGCATTGCGCAATACATCATCCGACGAGAGCGCGGCCGAGACTTGCGACGGGAACAGGCGTTCGTAGGTGTTTTGCGTCTCCTGAAGTTTCAGCGCGATGCCGTTGCCGGCACGGAGCTGGGATTGGATGTCGGTCAGGGTGCGCTGGAGATCAGGAGAGAGTGTGCCGCCGAGGCGCATGAGGTTCTGATCCATCCGCAGGATCATCTGCGCCTGGTTCTGGAGGGTGCGGACCTGGTTGTTGATCTGCTCGAGCGCACGGGCTGCCGACAGCAGATTCTGCTGGTAGTTCGCAGGATCGAACACGGTCAGTGCGTGCGCGCCGGGTGGAAGGGCAGTGCTGGTCAGCAGTGCCAGTGTGAGCGCGGTGATAACCCCGCGAGCCGCCCGTCGGCGGGCGGCGCGGTTGGGTTTGGCCGCTAAGGGGAAGAGCGCCAATCGTTGCCGTAGATCGTCGTCGCTTGATGTGGCGGTTCCGGGTTCGGGTTCTCTTCCCCTTTCCGGCGCATCTGGCTGTAATGCCGACGGCGTCGCCGGGATGCGCGGCAACGGTGGCGGCGTAGACCGAGGACGTGGTGCGCCGGGGAACGATAAGAGCAGGTCGGCTGCCCAATCGAGACATTTGGCGCGTAGGAAGGCGTCGGCGAAGCGCGCGTCTGGCGATTCCGCGATGACGCGATCGATGAGTTTCTGGTCGTCGGGCGACGATGCTGCTGTGAATGCCAGCGCCACCGGGCCGAGCCCAAGCTCGAACAGCCGATTGCCTTGTGCGGACTGCACGTAATAGTCGCGTTTGGGCGTCGCGAGACCGAGGATCTCGATCTGGCGGCCATTGAGTCCGAAGCGCTCGTAGACGCTTCGCATCTGCGGTTCGAGCGCGCGATCATTGGGCAGGAAGATTCGCGTCGGGCAGCTTTCGATGAGCGCTGGTGCAATCGCCGATCGCTCGATGTCGGCGAGCGATTGAGTGGCGAACAGCACGGCGACGTTCTTCTTGCGCAAGGTCTTGAGCCATTCGCGGATCCGAGCAGCGAACATCGGCTCGTCGAGAAACGTCCAAGCCTCGTCGAGCACGAGCAGCGTCGGCCGGCCGCCGAAGCGGGCCTCAAGCCGATGGAACAGGTACGTGAGCACAGGCGGGATCAGCCGCTTGTGCTGCATGAGCGGCTCCATCTCCACATCCAGCACATCACTCAGGGAGAGATTCTCGCTCGCGCCATCGAGCAGGTGACCGTAGGGGCCTTCGAGCGTGTAGGGCGCCAGCGCTTGGCTCAAGGCACTCGACTGCACGAGCACGGCGAGGCCGGTCAGCGTGCGTTCCGCCTTTGGCGCCGAGGCGAGGCTCTTCAAGGCCGTCCACAACGCATCCTTGATTTCTGGCGTGATGGAGACGCCCTCGTTGGTCACGAGGCCGCTGACCCATTCGAGTGCGAACGCGAGCTCGCCAGGCTCGTCGATGCGCGCCAACGGCTGCAAGGACAGTGTGCCCTCGAGGCCAAGCTCGATGCTCTCGCCGCCCATGGCGAGCGATGCCGCACGCGCCGAGCGGCCACGATCGAAGATCGCGACCTGGGCGCCGATGAAGCGACGGAACTGCATGGCCAGCAGGGAGAGCAGCACGGACTTGCCGGAGCCGGTCGGACCGACGACGAAGGCATGCCCGACATCGCCGCTGTGCAGATCCAGGCGGAAGGGCGTGGCGCCTCGCGTCTCCGTCATCATCAGCGGCGGCGCATCGAGATGCCGATTCTTCTCCGGACCGGCCCACACCGCCGACACCGGCATCATGTGCGCGAGGTTCAGCGTGTGCACGATCGGCTGGCGCACGTTGGCATAAGGGTTACCGGGCAACGAACCGAGCCACGCCTCGACGGCATTGAGCGTCTCGCGGATGGTCGTGAAGCCGCGCCCGTTGATGATCCGCTCCAATGCCAGCAGCTTCTCGTCGGCGCGCTTGGGATCGGCATCGCCGACAACGAGCGTCGTCGTCAGGTAACCAAAAGCAACATCATCGGCCCCGAGCTCCTGCAGCAGATCGGAAGAGCGTCGTGTAGGGAAAGAGTGTAGATCTCGGTGGT
>CALFEM010000572.1 GCA_937950105.1 uncultured Alphaproteobacteria bacterium
ACGAGATGCCTAAGTGACTGGAGTTCAGACGTGTGCTCTTCCGATCTGCGAGCGCATTTCGAAGATCGCCACCGCGTGGCCCTTGCGACGCAGGAAGTAGGCGGCGGCGAGACCGGCAGGACCGGAGCCGACGACTGCCACCTTCTTGCCGGTCGGCGGGCCGGCGGCCGGAAGCTTCAATTTGTGCGCGATCGCCCACTCACCGACATAGTGCTCGATCGAGTTGATGCCGACGAAATCGTCGACCTCGTTGCGGTTGCAGCCGTCCTGGCACGGCGCCGGGCACACGCGGCCCATGATGGCCGGAAACGGATTGGATTCGACCATGCGGTTGAAGGCATATTCCTGCCACGGCATGTCCTTGACCGGCGGCTTGTCGAGCCCGCGCGCTATCGACAGCCAGCCGCGCACGTCGTGTCCGGACGGGCAGCTCCCCTGGCAGGGCGGCGTGCGATGCACGTAAGTCGGGCACTTGTAGCTTCGGTCCGCCTGGAAAATGCGATCCTGCAGGCTGCTCCAGTCGTTTGGCGTCTCGCCGTCCTTGAAACGGCGATAGGTGCGCTTCACCGTTCCCGTCTGTGACTCGGCCATGGGCTGCTTCCTCGCGATTGATTGATAGTTGCTGCCGGCGCAGGGACAGTGCGAGGTGCCGCTCCCGTTCAGCCGGGAGGAAGCGCCGTCTCGTTGGACGGCCCACGCCATTTTGGACAGGCTGGCCTCACTTTCGGCTCAGCGTAACCCGGGATATTCGAATGCGACAATTCTCTAAGTGCTTGCAAAACAATAATTTTTAGTCGATTTGCGAGGTCGGATATTTCGCAATTGCTTTCAGTGCGACACCCTCCGCACGCCGCTTTGCCTGAAATGCTCGCGAATTTCGAGCTTCGTTGATTTTTGCAGTGCAGCGGCGCTCGCCCCCGCGCCGTTCCGGGCCGGCGCTATGCTACGAGTGAGCCATGTCTGAAGGCGCCGATCGGCGCGACGCACAGCTTCAACAGCCACCGAGCCACGCATGCCGCGCCACGCCGCCGTACCCTCTTTGACGATCGCGTGCCACCACGAGCGTACCTTCACGTGCGAGCCGACTCGTACTGCGCTGCTGGTCATCGACATGCAGCGGGAGTTCTTCGCGACCTCCGAAGACGATCTCAATCCGATGCTGGAGATCGTGCCGCGCGTCGCGCGCCTCGTCACGGTCGCGCGAAAAGCGGGCATGCGCGTCATCCACACGCGCGAGGGCTACGCGCCCGACCTGTCGGACGTCTCGGCCTATCGCGCGACGCTCGATTATGTCGGCTACGAAGGCGATCTCGGCCGCTCGCTGATCCGCGGCGAGCCGAGCCATGATTTCCTCGACGAGATGCAGCCCGCACCGGGCGAGACCGTGATCGACAAGGCGGGCTTCAGCGCCTTCTATGCCAGCGGCCTCGACAACGTGCTGCGCGCGTCGGGCATCGATCATCTGCTGATGTGCGGCGTCACCACACAATGCTGCGTGCATTCCACGCTGCGCGATGCGGTCGATCGCGGCTACTGGTGCCTGACGGTTGCGGACTGCTGCGCGGCGTCGGAGCCCGCGCTTCACGAAGCGGCCCTCGCCATCATCGCAGGCGAGGGCCATCTGTTCGGCTGGATCGCCGATCTCGGGGATGTGGCGCGCGCGGCGCGTCCGCGCGCGGGGGCAGCGATTACTGCGAAGCGGCGCGGCGGCGCTGCACCTCGGCCTTTGAAACCTCGCCGGCCGCCATCAGCGCGCTGACGCAGCGCCCCGACAGCTTCGGACCGGCCTTGGACATGCAGCTGCGCACGGCCGAGCTGCCGATGGCGTGCTGGCTGCAGTGCGAGAGATAGTCGCCCATGCAGGCGCGCTGTACCGACAGCGACACGGCGGCTGCATCGCCGGCAGTACCGGCGAGAGCGGCGAGGCCGAGGGCGGCGGTGGCGAGCGCGGGGGCGAAACGGTAGCGGCGGTGCATGCGGCGGTCTCCGGTCCGGGCGTTCCCGTTGTCGAACGGGCGATTACGAAGGCTAAACCACGACGAATTACGAGAGTGTTGCTACGCCGGTGCCGCCGCCTCAGAAATCGTTGCTGCATGTGCTCACAGCGTCCGATGAACGGGACGGCAAATGAGCCAACGATCTCCCACGACGAAGTCCTGATCAGGTAACGCTAGCACCAGCCCCACGATTCGACGATATGCTGATCAGGCCGGTCGCGGAAAAAAAATGCGTTGCGGCCCCCACGAGATCTCCCGCCGACAACCGGCGCCGCTGCAAAGAGTTCCGAGGAAACCGCGATGAGCGCCGACATCGTCAACCTGCGCCGCGCGCGCAAGGCCAAGGCGAGAGCCGAGAAGGAACAGCGCGCCGCCGAGAACCGCGTTCTCTTCGGCCGTAGCAAAACCGAGCGCACGATGTCCGCCGCCGAGAAGGAACGCAGCCTAGCGGCACACGAAGGCTTGCGGCTTTCGCCCGTGTCGACGGCCTCGCCCGCAACCGCGTGCGACGCCGCACCCGAGCCGCCGGAGGCCGACGCCGCACCAAGCCATCCGACGCGCGTAGGTTGAGCCGGCATCCGATGGCGCGTCCGACCAAACACTCGTTCTCGATCAAAGGGCACCGGACCTCGATCTCGCTCGAAGCCGAGTTCTGGGACGCCTTGCGCGAGATCGCGCTGGAGCGCGGCATCAGTCTCGGCGTACTGGTCGGCGAGATCGACGCCAGCCGTGTCGACGATACGGGGTTGTCGACGGCCGTGCGCCTCTACGTGCTGGCTTGGTTTCGTCGTCGTCCATCCGTGCCCGGCCACATCGGCTGATCGCCGCTGCACCCGCCTCAATTCGCCGACGGACTGAACGACTTCAGCAGTGTATCGGATGCCGAAGGCTCGCGCCGCGGACGAGCGGCGGCGCGCGGTCGTGGCACGACCGGATCGTCGGTCGTCACGGGCGGGGCGGTCGTGCCCTGCGCGTTCGGCATCGGGGGCGAGGCTGGATCAGCCGGCGATCCGGCCGTCGTCGTCGAAGGTGTCCAGGTGCCTGCCGGTGAGGACGGCCCGTCGCCAGCGCCCGGCGGCGTTCCACCCTGCTGGCCGGTCTGTTGCGCATCCGGCACCACGGCGCCACCGACGGGTTCGGACGCAGCCCCTGTTGGCGTTCCCGCTGCTGGCGGCGGCCGGTTGTGCGTCGGCTGCAGGCTGGACTGGCCGGCCGGCGCCTCGCGCTGCTGTTGCTGCTCGATGCGACGTTGCCGATCCAGTTCGATCAGGCGCTGGCGTTCAGCCTCTGCCGCTCGCTTGCGCTCCGCCTCGGCGGCGCGCTGGCGCTCCCGCTCCTGACGCTCGCGCTCCTCGTCCTCCTTGCGGATGCGTTCCAGTTCCTCGACCTCGCGCTCCATGCGCCGCACGCTCAGTTCGCGCTCGAAACCGCCGAGCACGACGCGCGGCTCGACTGTGGCGAACTCGGCGAGCGGGCCGACGTGGAACACGCTGATGCGCGGCCAGTCGGCGCGTCCCTGTTCCTCGTTGCGGGCAACAGTGCGCCACTCGGCCTCTGCGTCGAAGGTGGCCAGATCGACCGTCAAGATTCCCTCGACGCGACCGCCACCACTCCGCAGTTCGAACCGATCGAGCTTCACCGCGCCGTCGTCGATACCGATGGCGATTTCGCGCGGGCCGAGGGCTATCCGCCCCTTGCCGAGCTTGTCCTTCACCGCTGCGAGGATCGAGGCCTCGTCGGTGGCGATCTGTTTGGCGAACGCCGCCGTCACGATGGCCTGGATCGCCTCCGGTGCGAGAGCGCCGATCTCGGCCTCGCCTATGGTCATCCGGCCCTTGCCCTCGAACGCATTGATCAGCGCGCGCGGGCTCAGCGCCTGGCCGGCGAAGGTCACATCGGCCCACAGCTTGCCGCTCGCCGAGGCGCTGGAGGCCGCCCGCGCGATGTCCGCCAGCAACACGCCGTCGGCCGCCAGCTTGCCCGTTGCACGCACGCCGGCCGGCGCTTGTTCCAGCGTCAGGTTGCCGGCAAACCGACCGCCCAGCGCCTTCGCTTCCGAGAGCCCCGCCACGACGCGGCCGCGCGCGAACTCGACGGCGAGCCGGGCGTCCGCCGCAGCCAGCCCCGGAGCCAGCGCCAGCCGTGCCACCCGCAAGGTGACATTGCCGTCGAACCGGTCGAAGGCCTCGCTGGCGAACGGCTGATCCGACCATGGGCTCGGACTGGGGCCGGGGAGCCCTTGCACGTCCGCGGGCTTCGCTGCTGCCACGCTCCTTGGCGGCGTCACCGGCAGGGGCCGCGGTGCGCCCGCGACGAGGCCGCTCAGCAGGCCGCCGACACTGGCACGATCGACGGCGATCTCGCCGGCAATCTGCGCTCTGCCGTGGTCGTCGCGCGCGACCTGCAGGGCTCCGTCGACGCGCGCTCCGGCAATCGTCAATCCGCTCGGCGACAGGCGCAACTTTCCGTCCGCAACGCTGGCGAGACCGAGCGTTCCCGTGACCGCCTGTTCGAGACCGCTGCCGGCCTGCCCGAGCCCCGTGATGGCGAGCACGTCGCCGAGCCGGTCGGCGGCCACCTCGAGCGTTCCTTCGAGCGCCGGGCGCGCGTCGGCATCGAGCACGGTGCGGCCGTTGTAGGCGATCTGCACGCCGCGCCCGCTGACGACGGCGTCGGTGACCAGACCCTGCCGCGGCGCTCCGACGGCCTTCAGCGAAGCGTTGCTGGCGATACGGCTGGCATCGCCGCGCGGGCGTGGCTCGGCCGGCTTCGCGGCTCCGGTGAGCAGCGCCGTCAGCTCGGCGATCGGCGCGTTCTCGGCGGACATGGTGATCTCGGCCGGGGCGCCGATCCAGTCTTCGAGGCCGCCGTCGAGCAGCGCGGCGACCGTGACTCGACCGCCGCCAAGTGTCCCGTCGAGACGGACGTCGAGTGCGGATGACGTCCGCTCGGCGGCTGTAATGGACCCGGCGAGCGCGATCGGCGCCAGCGTCGCCAGCCGGCGCGTGCGATCGTTCTCCGGCAACTGCAGCAGGCCGAACAGCGCGGCGACGCTCGGCGTGTCGGCGACCGAGACGGTGCCGTCGATCCGGCCGCGCCTCTGTGGTCCCGCAACCGTTCCCGCCGCGGCAGGCACTGCGCTCGCCGTGATCTCGCCGGAGAGATCGAGCCGCAAGGCATCGCCCGAACGCAGCGCGAGTTGCTTGAACCGCAGCACGCCGTCGCGCACCTCGATCTCGGCGGCAACATCGTCGAGCGTGCGGTCGGGACCACGGAGCTGTCCTGTGCGCAGGCGCAGCGCCACGTCGCGCATCGAAGTCGCGGTCCCCTGGGGCGGCGTCGCGGACGCGAGTTGCGACAGCCGGTCGAGCCACGCGAGGAAGCCGCGGCGGTCAAGCCCGCCCTTCCACAACCAGTTGCTCTCGATGACATCCGCATCGAACGCGATCGACAGCGAGCCCGTGCCTGACAATGGCACCGCCGCCGCTGCCGTGAAGGCATGTCCGTTGAGCTTGCCGCGCGCGTCCTTCAAGTTCAGGACGCCTGCGGAAATGCCCACAGCGGTGTCGAGCGAGAAGGCGCCATCGGGCGCCAACTGACCGGCCAGCGTACCGGGTGCCGCCCAGCGCGCCAGCCGTTCGAGGCTCGGTCCGGCAACCGTCACGCGTCCGTCGAGAGCGAGTGCGCTGTCACCCTGGTCGAGCCGGCCGTCGAGCGACACGCGGCCGCCTGCCGGCAACTCCGCGAAGGCGCGCTCGATTCGCAGCGGTCCCGCGGCATCGCGCTTCACGGCAATGTCGAGGCCGCTCACCGCCTCGCCGCCGAGCGTGATCTGCTCGATGCCGAGATTGCCCTGTACGATCGCGCCGGCCGGGAGCGCCGCCAGCAGCCCGCGCGCCATCGCGCCGAGCGTTTCGACCGGAGAAGCGCGCCCGCTCGACGGGGCGAGGCGATCGAAATCGAGCCAGCGCGAGGCCGCGCTGAAATCCAGACGCGGTGGTGAGCCCCAGGCGAGACTCGCCGCCGCCGTCGCCAATTGCGGCTGGCCGACGTTGTCGACGCTGGCGACGAGATCGGCCCCCGTCAGCTGGCGCGCGTCGGCAAGCAACCGGCCCTTGATGTCGAGCGTGACCGGACCGGACGGCTTCAACGGCGCGGCATCGCCGGAAGGCGCCGGGGCCCGAGACGCCGGCATCGGTGCCGAGCCCGACGACCCGGCAGCCGGCGATGCCTCCGGAGGAGCACCGACCGCCGCATGGACCGTCGCGGCCGGCAGTTCGGGAAGCGGCATCTGCAGGGCGACCTGCCCCTCGACCCGCGCCCGCCCGGTTAGATCCACGACGGCGCCGTCGAGTTGCGCCGACACACCGGCACGTTCGCCGGCGCCGGTCCTGGTTCGGGCCGAGCCCTTGAAGCGCAGTGTACCGGCTGCGTCCATCGCTCCAGTCGCCAACCGCAGCTCGCGCATGGCGCCGTTCCAGCGCGCGTCGGCCGTCAGCTTGTAGGGCCCAGCGAGCGACTCGGCCGCGAATTCGCCCGACATGTCGTCGAGCCGCGCCAGCTCGCCCGCACTCGCATGATGCAGCACGATGGCTCCGCCGCCGATCTCGACCGATTGCAGGGCCACGTTCTGCGGCAAGATCGGAAGAGCGTCGTGGAGGGAAAGAGTGTAGATCTCGGTGGTCGCC